>JAGWVO010000321.1 GCA_018970845.1 Planctomycetota bacterium | reverse complement strand
TGGCCGATGTCGTGAAGCAGGCATGCCGCCACAAGGTGCGCGCCCAGGTTCCGTTGCCTGGCCAAAAGCGCGCACTGTAGCGCGTGCTCGCGCTGGGTGACAGCCTCGCTGCCGTATTGCGACCCGCCCAATCTGTCGAGCAGGTCGACAACTTCTTCCGCGGCATTGGCCATTGGATTCCTCCGGAAGTTCATCATTCCTTCACCGCCGGGATGGTGCCCGATCCCTATTTCATCTAAGGAAATTGGCAGTCCTCAGTCTATGGAGGCACCGCGATGGGCGCGCAGTCCGAGTTGGATTCGATCGAATCCGGCCCACGCACGAGAAACGGGATCGTCGTCGCGCTGTGGGCCCTCACGGCGGCGTTCGGCACCTACTTTTGCATGTACATGTTCCGCAAGCCATTCACGGCCGCGGCGTTTGAATTGGAAACCGGCTGGGGCATCGGGCTGAAGTTCCTGCTGGTGGCGTCGCAGGTGGCCGGTTACACCGTTTCAAAGTTCATCGGCATCAAGGTGGTATCCGAACTGCATCCGAAGTACCGGGCGCTGGGAATCATCGGCCTGATCGGAATGGCGGAGTTGGCGCTTGTGCTGTTCGGCATCGTTCCGGCCCCCTGGAATGCCGTTTGCCTGTTCCTGAACGGGTTGCCCCTTGGCATGGTTTTCGGACTGGTGCTGGGGTTTTTGGAAGGCCGCCGGCTCACCGAGGCCCTTGCCGCCGGACTGTGCGCGAGTTTCATATTGGCCGATGGCGTATCCAAGTCGGTGGGAAAATGGCTGCTGGGCCAGGGGGTGGACCAATTCTGGATGCCCGCGGCGGCCGGCGGACTATTCCTGCCGTTTTTGGGTTTGTTCACCTGGATGCTGACCGGTGTGGCGCGCCCCGACCATGGAGACATCGCGGCCCGCTCGGAACGCTCGGAAATGACGGCGCGTGAACGCTGGGCCCTGTTCAGCAAGCATGCCATCGGCCTGGTTTGCATCATCGTGCTCTATTTGCTGGTGACGGTGCTGCGCAGCCTTCGCGCGGACTTTCAGCCGGAAATATGGAAAGGGCTGGGTGTGGAAGCCGAACCGTCGGTATTCACCACCACGGAACTCTGGGTGAGCGTGATCGTGCTGCTGGTGAACGGCAGCCTGGTGATGATGCGGAACAACCGGCTGGCTTTTTACGCCTCGCTGGGAATCTGCGCCGTCGGCCTGGGCTGGATGCTGGCGGTGGTGGCGTGCAGGCAAGGCGGATGGGTCGATCCCTTCAGCTACATGGTGATGATCGGGCTTGGGCTTTACCTGCCTTATGTGGCGATCCACACGACCGTGTTTGAACGGTTGCTGGCCACCACCCGCGACAAGGGCACCTCGAGCTATCTCCTTTACCTGGCTGATTCATTTGGTTACCTCGGATATGTGGCGGTGCTCCTGGGCAAGGGGGTTCTCGCCGGACAGGGAGACATCCTCGGGTTGTTCGAGAACGCGGCGATGCTGGCTGGAGCGGGCGGACTCGCGCTCCTGGCCTCCGCCGCGATGGCGTTCGGCCGCAGCGCCCGGGCCGGGGAGTCGCCCGCATGAGCCGCCTTGGCGCCAGGGCGCTTCTGTTTGATGGCATTGCCGGGCGCCTGCGCCTGGAAAACCGGGAAGTCCCCGCTCCCGGCCCCGGCGAGGTGTTGGTCCGCGTGGCGGCTTCCACCATCTGCGGCAGCGACCTGCACACGATCAAGGGGCGCCGGCAGGTGGCCGTGCCAACCATCCTGGGACACGAGATCATTGGGACAGTCGCCGGGTTCGGCGCCGGTGCGTCCCGCCAAGACTTGCGGGGCGCCGAACTCAAGCCGGGCGACAGGGTCACCTGGACCATCGTCGGCAACTGCGGCCATTGCGCGCCCTGCTCATCCGACATGCCGCAAAAATGCGCCAAGGGGTACAAATACGGGCATGAACTCGACCGCGAGGGGGCGCGATGGGCCGGAGGTTTCGCCGATTGGTGCCTGCTGGCGCCAGGCACCGGCATGGTGAGGTTGGCCGATGCCCTGCCCGATGAGTTGGCGTGCCCGGCGTCATGCGCGACCGCCACGGTATGCGCGGCGATGGAGGCGGCCGGCCCGATCCGGGGAAGGCGCGTGCTCGTGGCGGGCGCCGGACTTCTGGGCCTGACGGCCTGCGCCATGGCCTCAACCTTGGGCGCCGCCAGCGTCACCTGCCTGGAAATCGATGAAATCCGCAGGACGAGATCCTTGGAATTCGGCGCCACGCGGGCCTCGGCCGCCGAGTCCGACCTCGCAGGGGAGTTTGACATTTTCCTTGAGCTTTCCGGCTCCAACGACGCCTGGGAATGGGCGTTCGGCCGCCTGGCGCTGGGGGCGCGCGCCGCAGTGGTCGGTTCGGTTTTTCCCGCGGCTGACACGCGAATCAACCTCGAGCGGGTGGTACGCCGCCTGATCGGCATCCGGGGTGTCCACAACTACGCCCCGAGGCACCTTCTGGAGGCCGTGGACTTCCTCGAGGAACACGGCGGCCGCTTCCCTTTCGCTGGCATGGTGGATGGCTGGCACGACCTGTCCGAGCACGCCAGGGCCCTTGAGGCGGCGGCCGCGCCGGGCGCCGGGCGCGTCGGTTTCCGCATGGCCTAGGCCAAACCCGCCCGACCCGGCAGGCGTAGAATCAGGGCGCCCCTTCGCCGCGCGGAGGATCATGCCGATGGCCTCCCACCTTGAGGAACGCACGCTTTATTGGGGAAACCGGCTCTTTGATGCCATGGGTTCCCCCTGGCGGATACCGCTGGGCCCCGCCTGGTGGGAAGACAGGGCCATGGCCCTGTCGATGGCCGATCCGGCGCTCAAGGTTCAACTGTTCCGCTTCGTGGACGCGCTGCCCTCCCTTCATGGGGCCGCCGCCATCCGCCGGCACCTCGCCGAATACCTTGGCGAGGCCGAAGGCTGGCGGTGGCTCGCCTGGCTGGCGCGACAGCTGCCCGCGTGGGGCCCCGCGGGGGCGGCCGTTTCCATGGTCACGCGCTGGTCGGCCCGGCGCATGGCGAGGCGCTTCATCGTGGGCGCCAACCGGCGGGAAACCCTCGCGGCCGTGAAGCGGCTTCGGAGCGAGGGGTTCGCCAGCACTCTGGATGTGCTCGGCGAGGCCACGCTCACCGAGGGGGAGGCGCGCGGCTCGCTCGAGGAATATCTGGCGCTCATCGGCGAGGCCTCCGAAGCCCTCGCCGGCATGCCCGCCAATGGCGTGCTTGATTCCGATGGGACGGTACCCCTGCCGCGCGCCAATGTCTCGGTGAAGGTATCGGCGCTGACGGCCGTGTTCGACCCGGCGGCCCCGGAAGGAACCATGGCCTCGGTGACGCCCGGCCTCCGTGAAATCCTGAGGCTGGCCCGCGACCGGGGAGCCTTCGTGCATTTCGACATGGAACAGCACGCCTCCAAGGACCTCATCCTGGAACTGTTCCGCCGCCTCGCGGGCGAACCCGAATTCAGGGAAGGCCCCGGGATGGGGATCGCCATCCAGGCGTATCTCAGGGAGACGCCTGAGGACCTGCGAAGCCTTCTCGAGTGGGCGCAAGCCAACCGCCGCCCGGTGACGGTGAGGCTGGTGAAGGGCGCCTACTGGGATCATGAGACAATCGTGGCCGGGCAAATGGGTTGGCCGATTCCCGTTTGGAGCCGCAAGGCCGAAAGCGACCGCCAATACGAGGAATTGGCCGATTTCCTGATCACCAACCGCCAATGGCTGAGGCCGGCCTTCGGCAGCCACAACGGCCGGTCGCTGGCGCGGGTGCTGGCGCTTTGCGAACAGGCTGGCCTTGGCCCCGGGGTGGTTGAGTTCCAGTCCCTGTTCGGCATGGGCGAACCGGTGCAGAGGGCGCTGAAGTCGCTGGGCCGAAGGGTGAGGGTGTATTCGCCTTACGGCGAGTTGCTGCCGGGAATGGCGTACCTCGTCCGCAGGCTGCTTGAAAACACGGCCAACGATTCGTTTTTGCGCCAAAGCCTTGCCGAGCACCGTGAACGGCGCTGGCTTCTGGCCGATCCCAGGGAGAAAGCCGCCATGAATCCCCAAAGGCAGCAACCCGCCACGCCTTCCGCTGCCGGTGGAGGTCCGCCAATGCTTCGGGCCACTGCCCTGTCGGACTTCACCCGCAAGGGGATTCGCGACGATTTCGCCGCGGCCCTTTCCACGGTGCGCCCGAGGCTGGGGAGGAACTATCCGTCATTCATCGCGGGCCGGTTTATCCACACCAATGGAGTGGTTGAATCGTTCAATCCGTCAAGGAGGCTGGAGTTGGTGGGCATGGCCGGCGCGGCGTCGGCCCGCGACGCCAACGATGCGATCGGGGCGCTCGAGCTGTTCCAGGAACGCTACGGGGCGCTACCAGCGGCCACCCGGGCTGGTTGGCTCCGCAAGGCGGCGGAGATCATGGCCAACCGGCGCATGGAACTGGCGGCATGGATGGTGCTGGAGGTGGGCAAGGGCTGGCGCGAGGCCGACGCCGATGTCGCCGAGGCGATTGACTTCTGCCACTACTACGCTGACATGGCCGAATGGCTGGCCTCGCCGCACGACCGCGCCGTCGCCGGGGAAAC
>JAGWVO010000320.1 GCA_018970845.1 Planctomycetota bacterium | reverse complement strand
GCCGAAGGGGCCGCAAGCCTTCCGCCAACCCCTTCACCGGTCAACCCTTGCAGCTTCACAAGCCCCGGTTCAATGGTCGCCCTGCCCTGTGTGACCCGGCAAGTGAGGCCGATGATGTTGACGGTCAACAAGAGATCGGGCCTTGAAAGTTCCAGGCTGGCCCGGGTTTCCAACGGGCTGGACTTGAGCCGCAGCGCGCACGATGCCTCGCCTTCAAGGCTCACATGATCCCAGGTGACGGGCTTGATGAAAGGAATTCGCACCAGCTCGGGCATATGCAACCTGGTCCGCTCGGCTTGAGCCGTGATTTCCAAGGAGCGGGGTGAATCCGACAGAAGGCCGCTCACTTTCCAAACGCCCAGCGCCGGGTCTTCCACGGTCGCCTCGAGGTGGTAGCCGCCCTCCGCGGGCACCATGGCGCCGCTGATGCCGGAAAGTGTCCACGGGGGGCGCTTCCCTTGGGTGATGACGAGATTTGAATCCCGAAGCGTGATCAAGGGCCTTGCCGAACCCGATGAAGGTGATGGCAAGCGCGTCTCAAGGACGCCTTGCTCGTTGAACCGCAACGAGAGCGTGGCGTGTTCCAGGAGCACCCTCCGCGGATTCCACAGCGATTGGCCACCCGCGAAAACCCGCAGCGTGCCGACCTTGAGGAAGGTATCGGACGGGGTTTCCACCGAGGCGACGGCAAGGCTGTGGATGTGGATTCCCTCGAGCAGGCCCTGGCTTCCGGCATCCTCGAGGCTGACCGCCACGCCCAGGCGGGCCGCCACCATGGGAACAATGAGGTCGCGGAGGAAGGGGGGCCTTGCCAGGGCCATCATCATGGCCATGAGAAACATCAGGCTGGCCAGGCTCCGCCTTGCCTTCTTCATGGCCGAATCCCGCCGCGGGTGGCCGCCGGGGATGACATCCGGGGGTGCCGGCCGCGATAATGCCAGTGGCGACTTGCGGAGGATCGATCATGGCGACGCGCGTTCAATGGCTCGGGCATTCCTGCCTGTGGATCGAGACGGACGGACTCAAGCTGCTCGTGGATCCCTTCCTCAGCGGCAACCCCAAGGCCGCCGCCGATCCTGACAAATTGAACCCGGATTATATTTTTGTCTCGCATGGCCACGGAGACCATGTGGGCGACACGATCATGATCGCCAAGAGGGCCGGGGCCACCGTGATTTGCAACTACGAGATCAGCCAGTGGCTTGGGGAGAGGGGCGTCAAGGCCCATGGCATGCAGCACGGGGGTGGATTCGGCTTTCCGTTTGGAAGGGTGAAACTCACGCTCGCCTTCCATGGTTCGGCCTTGCCTGATGGTTCCAATGGTGGCAATCCTTGCGGTTTTCATTGGTTTTTCAACGACGGTTCCCGCGTCTATGACGCCGCCGACACCGGCTTGTTCGGCGACATGGCCCTGATCGGGGAGGAGGGGGTCGACCTGGCCTTCCTGCCCATCGGCGACAATTACACGATGGGCCCCGATGACGCCTTGCGCGCCGTCAGGTTGATCAAGCCGGCGGCCGTGGTTCCCATCCATTACGGAACATTCGGACTCATCGAGCAGGACGCTGCGGAGTGGGCGCGCCAGGTTGAGGCGCGGACAGCCAGTCGTCCCAAGGTGCTCCAACCTGGCGAATGGCTCGAGGTGCGCGCCTAGCTTCACCAGCCCAGCTTGTCCCGAAGGGCGGAAAGTCCCGCCTCGAGAGCCTGCGACGGGCTCCCGTGGGCGCCATCCACGGGGGTGAGCTTTCCGTTGATCGTCTGCATGAGCTTGATGCCATGCCGGCCCTGCACTGGCACAAGGGCCAGCACATAGACCAATTCGCCACCGACATGAACAAGCCAGCTCTTGCCGTCCTTGCTGGGCGTCAGGGTGCCGTTGTGGCTTGCGAGCCACTCGGGTTGTGAAACGGCTTGGGTTGACATCTCGGGCCTCCGCAGCGACTTGATTCTGGTTTACCAGAATCGGCGCCGGTTGAAAATCAGGCGTTTTCCGCCGCCGCGGCGGATCGTCGCGCGTCAGTCCTCGGGAAGCGGTTGGCCCTTGGTTTCCGGGAGGAAGGCGACAGCCACCAGGCCAACCAGGAACACGGCGCTCATCCAGCAGCAGGCGCTGCGGAAGGCCTCGAGCTTGGCGGCGGGGTCGGTGGCTCCCGCCGATAGCCGCGCCGCGAGAATTCCCATGGTGAACGGGCCGCTCGCCGCGATGAAACGACCAACATTGTAGCAAAAACTGGTGCCGGTGCTGCGCAGCCTCAGGGGGAACAGTTCAGGGAGGTAGATGGCAAAGCCGGCGAAAAGAGCCAGTTGGAAAAAGCCCATCACCGCGCTCATCCACAGGTCTTCCATCCCGTCGAAAAAGCGGAAGTAGGCGAAGGTGGCGGCAAAGGCCGCGACGAAACCGATGCAGAAGGCGCCCTTGCGGCCAATCCGCTGCGCCAGCCAGGCGAACGACAGCATTCCAAAGAACGACCCGGTGTTCTGGATGATCATGTTGATGCCGATCCAGAATTGCTTCTGGCTCGCGACCTCGGCATCCGTGAGGTTTTGCGCCTTGAGCGAGGCGCCGATGACATCGCCCACCAGTTCGGGGCTGAAGAATCCGATGCCCCACAATCCAACGACCCCCGCGATGCACAGCAGCATTCCCAGGAGGGCGTGCCTTTGCCAGCGGGGCGTGCTGAACAGGTCGGCGTACGACCCGAATTTTTGGCCGTTTTGGCGTGAAGCCTCCTTGGCCTTGAGCCACTTTTCCGGTTCCTTGAGCCTCGACTGGATGAACACGCACAAGAAAGCCGGAAGGGCCCCCACCAGGAACATGTACTTCCACGCGTGGGCGGGATTGATGAGGCCGTTCTTGCCCAGTTCGGCCATCACGATGCTGACGATGCCCGCCGTGATGTTACCCACGGCCGAGAGGGCTTGGAGCAGGCCCAGCGCCATGGGCCGGGCATCCGCCGGCAGGCTGTCGGCAACCAGGGCCACGGCCAACCCGAAGACTCCTCCCACTCCCAGGCCGGTCACGAACCTGTACACGGCGAAGTCGGCCCAGCCGGTTGAAAACGCCGAGAGGCCGGTGCATACCGAGTAGAGCAATACGGTGAGCGTGAGGGTGCGCGCCCGCCCGATGCGGTCGCCAAGGGCGCCGAAGATCAGTCCGCCGGTGGCCCAACCCGCCACGAAGATCGAGGTGGCGTAGCCGCCGTAAAGTTTCTGGTCCCATCCCTCGGGCAGCAGGTCTTTCATCGCCCCTTGGCGCGCGATCAGGAAGATCTGCTGGTCGAGGCAGTCGAACATCCAGGCCAGGGCCGCCATGGCGAAGACGAACCACTGGTAGGCATTGAGGCCGGCGAGTCCCTTGGGCGCCGAATCTTCGGATGTTTGCTGTTGCATGGCGATGGCCCGCCGGTCCGGGTGAGGTATGATCTGGATTTCCTATGGATGTCCGGGCCTGTTGCCAGCGGAGAATCATTCGGGAGGATGGATCGTGTCAACCATCAACACCATCGGGCTGATCGGCGCCGGGAAAATGGCGACGGCGCTGGCGGTTGCCTGGGTGGAGCGGGGGTTGGCGCGCCGGATCGTCGCCAGCGACCCTTTCGCGCCGGCCCGCGAGTCGTTCGCCAAGGCCGTCCAGGCGACGGTCTCCGATGACAATGCCGGGGTGGCCGCCCTGGCCGATGTCCTGGTCCTGGCGATCAAGCCCCAAAAACTCGAGGAGGTGATGGAACCGCTCCGGGGAAATCCAGCGATGGCCAAGCCGGTGATCTCCATCCTGGCGGGCGCCTCCACGGCAAGGCTCGAGAAGGCCCTTGGCCACGGGCGGGTGGTCCGGGTGATGCCCAACACGCCCTGCCTGGTGGGTGAAAGCGCCACGGGAATTTGCGCCGGCCCCGCCGCGACGGCCGCTGACATGGCCATGGTGAAGTCGCTTTTTGGCGCGGTCGGCAAGGTTCACGAGGTTCCCGAGGGGCAGTTGGACGCGGTGACCGGCCTTTCCGGCAGCGGTCCGGCCTATGTGTTCCAGATCATCGAGGCCCTCGCGGATGGCGGCGTGCTGTCGGGCCTTCCGCGCGAAACGGCCCTGGCTCTGGCCGCACAAACGGTTTTGGGCGCGGCGAAAATGGTGCTGGCCACAGGACGCCATCCGGGCCAGTTGAAGGACGATGTCGCCAGTCCCGCGGGCACCACCATCGCCGGCCTGCTGGCGCTGGAACAGGGAGGCCTGCGGGCCTCGCTGATGAATGCCGTCGCCGCCGCCACCCGGCGTTCCAGGGAACTTGGCGGCTGAAATCCCCTTGCCATGGAAAAGTGACCGGTACAATGGCCTTTTGGCCACGGGAACTGAAACCCATGTCCACGCCCGCTCAGCAAGAATCCATCTTGGTGGTTGACTTGGGCTCCCAATACGCCCAGTTGATCGCCCGCAGGGTCAGGGAGAGGCGCGTCTACTGCCGACTGGTGCGGCACAACCTTCCGCTGGCCCGCATCCGTGAGATCAATCCCAAGGGGATCATCCTGAGCGGAGGTCCGGCGAGCGTTTACGACGCCGGTTCACCCCAGATCGATCCAGGAATTTTCCAGCTTGGCATA
>JAGWVO010000319.1 GCA_018970845.1 Planctomycetota bacterium | reverse complement strand
CGGAAACCGGCCAATGGGCGAAAAGGAGGTCGCGCCAGTCCTGCCTCCAATTCCAGCATCCGGAGGGAATTGGCCAAGGCCTGTGTCCGATTCTGGCGAGGGAATGGTGGGCCATGATCGGGGCCTCGTCCGGGGTATGTGGCCGGCGGCGCCGGCCTCAATAGTCCAGCCTGAAGGAGAGAAGAACTCCTTGGTAGATCAGATTAGCCGACGAGGGGCTGATGCCTCCCACATTGAAGAATTCCTCGAAGGTGTATCCGGCGAACACCTGGAAGAACTCCGCCGAGGGAGGCCGGTAGGAAAGGCCCGCGTTCACCTTGAGGTCGTAGGTTGTCACCGACCTGTTGAGTTCCGACTGGCTGTTGTAAAGGATGCCTCCGATGGTCTGGCCGGCCGCGAAGGTCTGGTCCATGTTGCCGATAAGCACTCCAGCCTCGAGGTTTCCGGACAGTGCCAGTCCCGGCACGAGCGCGACCTGCCGCATCAGGTCGATCCGCGCCGTCGGGCCGGCGCCGGAATAGAAGTTGGCGACCTTTCGGAAAAACCCGTTTGGCCCGCCCGCCACGGAGTCGAAGTACACGCCGTTGTAGCGAGCGCCAAAGCCGGCCCTGATGTCGTACCTGGGGGCCTTGACGAGATTGTTTGTGAGGTAGCCGAGGTCGATGATGTTGGTGTTGAGGCGGCTGGTCACCGAGGTGCTGACGCCATCCACGATGAAGGGGTCGGTTCCCTGCGAGGCCAGCAATTGGTATCGGGCCAGGAACGCGCCGCCGTTTTCAGGGATGTGGTAGCCGAGGGTGATGCCCGGCATGCCCGCCCAGTCAAGCTTTGCCTGCGGGGCGATCACGGTCACGGGAAGCGACCCAAGCGTGACCTCCCCTTGGAGCTTTTGACCCACGGCGGGATAGACGATTCCCACCGCGCCATCAACCCAAATGGAACCATCCGGCCCCATCGATGACCAGGCTGGCTTGGGTTTGGATTCGAGCCATGCCGGGAGCGGCATGCCATTGGCGAATGCCGGGGGCGGAACCATGTCGGGCGGTGGAGGTATCGTCGGGACGGGGGGCAGGGCCGGAAGGGCCTCGGTGCCGAACTGGGGCGGCCCCAGGGCCACGGGTGGCGGGAATTGGGCCTGTGCCCAGGCCACGATCGCGGCCAACGCCGCGAGTGCCATCCAGTTCGCGCCGCGCGCGGGCATCATCCGCCTGATCTCCCTCCCAATCCGGGCGGATAACGGGAGATCAAAAGGGGAATCAAGTCCAGTCAGGGTGCGGGAAAAGCCTTCGAGCTTGTCATGGCCATGGTGTGTTGTCCGGCGCGTTCGCGCATCGATTCAAGCTTCTCGATGCCGACAAGGCGGTTGGCGCCCGCGGGGAAGTCGCCCCGGCCCGGAAGGTGCCGCTGTCCATCCTTGTCGATGACGAAAAGCGGCACGATCTTCTGGCATGCGTGATGGCCGAGCAGCATTGTCCAGGTGGACGGGCTGGGGCCGTCCACCTGCCGGCTCACCACGGCATGGACATTCCTTCCCACGCGGAACAAGGCATGGACCCGGTCGCCGAACACCGCCGCGGCGATCGCCGGCGCCGTCAGTTCGGGAATCGACAGCGCGCTGTTCAGGTCGACTTCCTCCCGAAGCCGTGACGCGAACGACTCATCGGCCTGAAGAAGCACGACAGCCTTCTTGGGGTCGCCCATGCTTTTGGCGACCAAGGCGATCTGCAGGTTCACGAGGTCGCTGGAGGTGACGGCGATCACGGCACGGGCTCCGGCCGCCGACGCCTGCCCCAGCACAATCGCGTTGCCCCCGTCGCCGTTGATCACGGGAATGCCCATCCTCTTGAGGGGGAGGATGTAGGGAGATTGTCCCTCGACCTCGATCACCGCGGTCGGCATTCCCGCGTTCTTGAGTAGCTTGGCCAGTTCAAACCCGACTTTGCCGAGGCCGCAGACCACGACATGCCCGGAATCGGGCACCCGGGTCACGAGAAGGGCCTCCCCCAGGCGGGCCTTGACGAAATAGTTGGTCAGCAGGGCCGTGAACAGCGCGAGGAGCGCCGCCCCGGCGATCCTGAGCACGCTCACGAACACCTTGAGCCACGGCTTCTGGTGGTAATCCCCCTCATGCATGTCCGCGCCCGTGGCAATGATCGAGACCGTCCGGAACATCGCGTCGGCGAGCGACTTTTCCAGGGCTGTGGAAAACAGGATCGTGCTGGCCAGCAGCACCAGCACCAGCATGATCGACGCCACGGGCACGGAAAGATCGTAGGGAAAAGCCAGGCGGGCCGCATGGTATGCCCGGCGACTCCAGGTGGCCCAGCGGAACTCGTCGGCCAGGGTGTGGCCAGCCAGCAGGGAGGCGCGGAGCTTCGTGGGTGAACCGGCAACAAGGAGACTGTCACCTGGCCTGATGGGATCCTCGGGTTCCGAAGGCTCCACAAGGCGCAGGGGTGACGGGTCGCGGGACGCCCCGGCCACGACAATTTCAAGTTTCCCGGGAACCTCGGACGGCTTCAGGCCCACCAACTGGGAATTTCGGGGCACAACAACCTGAGCCAGTTCCCATGGATGCTGGTCGTCCAGGCTGGTGGAGAATCCGCCCAGGCTCACGCGGTCAGCCTCGCCGCCCTTGAGGGCCTCCGCGGCGATCATCGGCGCGGCCAGCCTTGAGGTGCTGAGTGCTTGGAGGTTGGGGATCGCCGTTCCCAGCCGTTCCATGAGCACCTCATTGTGAAGTCTCACGACAAGGCGGAGATCGTCCCGCATCGCCCGGGCGGCGAGCGCCGCCTTCAGGTTTGATTGGTCGTCGCTCGTCACCGCGACGAGGGCCGACGCCTGGTCGATGCCCGCCCGCCTCAGGGCCGCGTCGTCCCGGCAATCGCCCGAAATAATCTGCACGCCGTCGGCGCGCAGCGAGTCGGCCGGGGCCTCCGTGTCGATGCACACGACCTTGGCCCCGAGGGAGACCAGGTACTGTGCCAGGTTTTGGCCCACCCGGCCAAGGCCGCAAACGATGATCGGCCTGGCAGGCTGGGCGGTCGTTGGTTCGGCGGGTTCACCGGGGTTATGGGACATCGGGGCACCGGCGGGAACATGGTCGCGGGGCGTGACAAGATCGCCCGCATCATGCTAGACTCGGGCGATCGCCAGACCAGAGTTTAACCGAGCCGAGCCAAGGAGACCTGAACCATGTCAGCAACCGTCGATCGCCGATCGTTCTTGGGAGGTGCGGCGGCAACCGCCGCGGGTGCCGCGCTTTCCCCGGTGGTCTCCGCCGCCCCCACCCGTTCATCCGATGCCGAGCGCGCCGTGGTGGAATTGTTCAAGACCCTCACCCCGGATCAGCGCCGGAAGGTCGCCTTCGCCTGGGACCATGTCGACAAGAACCGTGGCCTCCTTCGAACCTTCGTGAGCAACAACTGGCAAGTCACCCAGCCCCATGTCATTTCCGACTTTTATTCCAAAAAGCAGCAAGGGCTGATCCACGACATCTTCAAGGCCCTGGTCGATCCCCAGTGGTATCCGAAGTTCGTGAAGCAACTCAAGGATGACACCGATGGCCGTCCCTGGGGCGAGGAGCAGAGCATCGCCCTGTTCGGCGAACCCGATGGCAAGTTCCAATTCGTGATGACCGGCCGACACCTCACCATCCGCAGCGATGGCGACGCCGAGCCCCATGTGGCTTTCGGCGGTCCGATTTTCTATGGCCATGCGGCCAGCGGTTTCACGGAAAAGCCCGGGCATCCCGGAAATGTTTTCTGGCCCCAGGCCGTCGCGGCGAACGAGGTATTTGCCGCATTGGATGAATCTCAGAAAAAGAAATCACTGGTCGATCGCAGGCCGCCCGAGTCGGCCGTTGCCTTCCGCAAGGATGCCAATGACATTCCCGGGCTGCATCTGGGCGAGGTCAAGCCCGACGCCCTGGCCAAGGTCGAGGCCGCCTTGGGAACGCTCCTTGAGCCTTTCCGCAAGGAGGACCGAGATGAGGTTCGCGCCTGCCTCGCGGCGCGTGGCGGGCTCAAGAATTGCTGCCTCACCTTCTACAAGGAATCCGACCTTGGCGGAGACGGCGTATGGGACAACTGGCGCCTCGAAGGGCCGGCATTCGTGTGGCATTTCCGCGGCACTCCCCATGTGCATGTCTGGGTGAATGTGGCGGATGATCCGGCTGTCAAGCTGAACGCCCGCGGCTGACGGCCCACGGCCTGATTCACACCGGTTTCTTCCTCAATGAAACCGGAATTATCAGGCCAAGGCGCGCCGCTGCCAGCGCGCGCGCCATTCGTTCCAGGGGATGGGCGTTTTCGCGGGGAGTATGTCACATAATTCAAGCGTCGGGCCGGTTCCTTCCTCGGGACCGACCGCACTTGAGGCATTCTCCCACTTGTAGTGCAGCTTGCCTGAAGGGGTTTCAACCCAGCATCCGCCGGCCAGGGCCCCATGGGCGACGGCGCCGGTCGCCCCGGTGAGTGCCGGAGCCAAAACCTCGACCCCCGACAATTGCCATAGCCCCGCCTTGGCATCGTTCCAAGCCGCCTTGTGCGGTTCTGTCAGGCTTTCAACCAGCGCGCGGTCTTCCCAATCCGC
>JAGWVO010000318.1 GCA_018970845.1 Planctomycetota bacterium | reverse complement strand
TTGGCTGGCTGCATACTCGGATTCGCGGAATGGTGGTTTGGTCCTGGCCTCGACCCCGAGACGACATGGTGGCTCGCCCACTCGGTGGCCGGCCCGCTGGCCCTTGTCATCATCACCTTCATGCATGTTGTTTTCGGGGAACTGCTCCCCAAGACCGTGGCGCTTGAAACGCCCGACAGGATCGCCCTGGTCGTCGCGTTGCCGCTGAATGTCTTCTCCATGCTGGTGAGCCCTTTCCTGGCCCTCATGGACGGCACGGCGAACCTGCTTGCCAGGTGCATGGGCTTTTCCGGGCGGGGAGGCCACGCGAACCTTCATTCCGTGGAGGAACTGCTTCTCCTCGTTGAGGACACCGAGGAGGCGGGAGTGATCCAGCCAGACCAGGCCGATTACCTGGAAAATGTCTTCAGGCTGACGAACAAGCGGGTTTCCGACATCATGGTGCCGCGCGACACGATGGCCGGCCTCGAGGTCTCGACACCCCCGGGAACCATACTTGAGACGGTGCGCTCGGGCGCGCACACCAGGCTGCCGGTCTACCGGGGCGACCTCGACAACATCGTCGGCATTGTCAACACAAAAGATCTATTTTATGTTTTCACGCTCCAAGGCGTCGTCATCCTCGAGGATGCCCTCTATCCCCCATTGTTCCTCGATCCCGACATGCCGGTCACAACGGCCCTCAGGCGCTTCAAGCAGGCTCACAGGCACATGGGCGTTGTCCGCGATTCGGGCGGCAAGACACTTGGCCTGCTGACTCTTGAGGATGTCCTCGAGGAAATTGTCGGGGACATCGAGGACGAGCACGACAGGCCGACGGCGGCCCACATGGCGGCTCCATCGGGCTCGTTCCCGGCGATAAGGAAATTCAAGCCTCCGGAAGCAGGCTCCGCCAACTGACCATGGCCGGGCTGGCGGAATTCCCTTGCCGAAGAGGCATCAATTGCGGGTCAGCTTGATCAGCATCAACCCGCCAAGGAAGACCATGAGGGCATCCGCGGCCCAAACAAGCGAGACAAGATCGAGCTTTCCTTCCTTCGCCATGCCCGTTCCGCAGAGCATGATCGGGTAGTAGATGAGCACGATCGGAAGGAAGCAGGTGATGAAGGCGCTGAGGAAGTCGCTTCTTGAAAACCAGATGCCTACCGGGCATCCCACCAGGACGAAGCAAAGGCACCCGAGGCTGAGGGCGGGCCGCATCTGAAGTTCCACATCCAGGAAAAGGATCTGCTGCTTTTCATGCTTGATCCTGCCTTCAAGGTTCTTGGCATGCTGTTCAGCCATCGGCATTTTGGATGCCATGGCCGCCTCGATCTCCCGCGAATTGGAATCGATCGATTCGCCCCACTCCCTCCGCTTGGCGAGGATCTCCTGCCATGTCATGTCGCGGGCCCGACGGTTGGCCTCGCTGTTCATGTTGGCGGGCAGCGGAACCTCCCAAACCCTGTCCTCAAAGTATCCACGCGACCCGTCATCCGTTGTGGCGACACCATGCCTCATGTGGATCAGGACCATTTTCTTGGACATGTTCACGCGCAGGTGAGCCTCCCGCGCCTGCGCGACAACATCAACCATGCCCTTGGCGTCGCGCCTTTTGAAGGTCGGGGAAATCAGTTTCTTGCCTTGCACGCCCTTGACAAACATCGCGTAAGGAAGGTTGGCGTGGGCCAGCATGCCCTGCTTCCTGAGCACTGTGTAAAGGAGTTCCTCGGCGTCGCGGAACGCCATCGCCCGCAGCAAATGGTGGGTGTAGGGAATGATCCTGTAATAAAGCCCCATGGTGGCGATGCTGATCACGGTCCCCAGAAACAAGCCCGGAATCACGACCGACATCACATTCACCCCCGCCGCCTTGATGGCGAGGATCTCGTTGTCCGCGGCCAATCTTCCGTACACGACGCACACGGCGAAGAGTGTCGTTGCCGGAAGTGTGTATGGCAGGGTGCTGGGAACCAGAAGGGGTATCGCCGCGAGGATCTGGCCCGGCCCAAGGCCCTGCTGGGTCGCCTCCGCGACGATTCCGGCCATCAGGAGGATTCCCGTGATGGCCACGAGGGCCACAATGAACACCCTGACAAGGTCCCAGAAAATCATCCGGAAAAGTATGCCACCAAACATGCGGACTCTCCGGAAACAAATGGTCGGTTCAAGGCTGCACGGACTCGGCGAGACGCCTGAGCGGATCATTGAGTACTGGCAGCAGTTGCTTGTCGATCCTCAGGTTTCCGGGCTTTCCCCTGACCCTCAGGGTCAGGAGTTGGTTGGAAACCGCCTTGGGAATCTCGTCCACCACGGCAGGCAATACCTGATTCAGGCGGGCGAGGTCCACATGGAAGTCCAGGTGAGTGTCGAGATCCTCCAACCCCACGGCGCCAGTCCCGCGAAGGCTGATGGCGTTCCCGTACAGGTCAAGTTTCTGGAACCTCACCTGGGCCCCCTCGATCGTGTAGCGGGCGCGGGCCTGCTCGAAGGCGGTTCTGTCGGGAACGCGCAGGCCCAAGGCCTTGACCAGATCCAGCAGGACAGGGAGCTGGTACATCCGCGCCTGCGGAGCGTCCAGGGCGCCCTCCCCGCGGAGGCTGCCCAAGTCGTTCACTTCGCCCGCCAGCCTCAACCAGGCATGCCCCGCCCCTTGGATCTCCGATGAATCGATGCCGTTGTGGGATGCCGCCTTGGCCAGGTCGACCCGCGCCGCGCGCATGTCGATCTCAAAGCGAGGTCGGGCCGAGAATTCAAGCCTTCCCTGCCCGCCGACAACACCGCCAAACAATTCACCCTGCAATTCCCAAAACCTCAGGGTGTCAGGCGTGTCGGGCCTGACCTCGAACCTGGCCCGCGCCGGAGAAACAGGTTGGCCGCCCGCCACGACCCGGTCCAGGGCGGCATGGCCGGAAAGCGACTCGAGAGCGCTCCCGTTGTAGCGCCCATGGCAGGCCACCGATCCGGTCAACCCCGTGAAATCGATGCCGGCGCGAACGCCCGCGTCGGAAAGTTTGGCCACTCCTTCCCACTCAACGGCCGGAACCGGCCCCGAGTCGGGATTGGAGTCAACCGTAAGCGAACCGGCCAGCGTGATCGGAGCCTTGAGGGCCAACGCCTGAGCGGCCCTTCGAGGCGCGGGCGGCAGGGCGGCCACCAACTCATCGTCAAGATAAAACGGATCGGCCTCGAGCTTTTCCAATCGGGCGCGGTACCCCCCGCCGTTCCTGAAGGCCACCATGCCTTCCGCCGCTCGAACGCGGCTCTCCCCTCGGCGAAACGACAGGTCCTTCAACACCACGCGATCGCTGGAATAACGGCAGACAAAATGAACATCATCGAGCCGGCACGGCATGAAGCGCGGGGTCATGGTCGCGCCACGCAGGGCGACCTCGGCTTGCAGGTCGGGAAGAGGCGATGTCTTCCTGACAACATCGGCATCGAAACCGAGGCATCCAGACACGCCCAGGCCTTTCATGGCCTCCGCCAGGATGGCGCGACCGCTGGCGCTGGATGCGGCCATCGCGTTCCTCAGCTCATCAGTCACGGGAATGTTCTCTCCCCGAAGGACCAACCGGAAACCCTTTCCTCCCCCTGGTTCAGGAAAATCCCGGCCGGCTGCCCGAACCACCCCGCTGCCATGCTCCCCCGTGAAGTCACGGCACTCCCATCCGTCGGGCCGGATGTCGATGGTGCCTTTCACCTGCCTCAAGGGCAAAGGAAAGGCGTCGTGGCGGGCCGACATCCCTGACAGGCCAATCGTGTACCAACTCGAAAGCGCGGTTTCGCCCGTGGACCGAATGACGCGCGCCTTGACATCCGCCTTGCCGCCCTCGGGGTGAAATTGCGAGGCGATGGCCTCATAATTCGGCGGTATGGCCGCCAGAATGTCTTTCCCGACCGGCACTCCATCCGCCTTCACGCTGATATCAATCCCCCAAGGCCCCGGATCAATCCTCAGGGCCCCATTAACCTCCACGGGGGCGCCAGCGCCCCGCCCCTTCATGTCGATGTCTATCCTGGGAGGAGACGGCCCACGCAACTCAGCCCTGACCAGTCCACGGGCGTCACTCAACGGGCACGGGAAAAACTGGAAGTTTCCGCTGGCCCCCCTGGGACGGACTTCAATCACATCACGCGTGGCTCCGGGCGGGCCGCCCGTGGCCTTCTCATGCCTGTAGGCGATGTCAGTCATGCCTGAAGGCCTGAAGAGAGTTTCGATGGCGGGACATGGCCACGGCGATCGGCCAAGCAAGCCGGGGGGCACCGTCATGTCCCTGGCCTCCACGCTCCAGGCGCCCTCGATGGAAGCCAACTTGGTCCAGGAGCCTCCCTCCGCGAGCCCGACATCCGCGGCGCGGGCCTCAATCGTGCCCGTGCCCGCCATGCCCCTTGACTCCAGGGAACGCAACCTTCCCTCCGACACCGTCGCCTTGGCCGATACGCCCTTGATTGGCCAAGGCAGCCAAGGCATGGAAAGCTCCACATCCCTTGCTGAAACCGTGGCTTTCCATTGCCCCTTTCCAGCAGGCTCGAGACTCCCCCCCTCAAGGACGATGGAAGCCACGCCGGAGACCAGCCTTAATTGGCCCTGAATCGAATCCGGAAGGTACGA
>JAGWVO010000317.1 GCA_018970845.1 Planctomycetota bacterium | reverse complement strand
GGGCTGTTCGACAAGGCGATGGGGGCACCGGCTGATTCCATGTTTTTCGCGGTTCGCGCGTCGCTCGTGGGCAAGGATGCGCCTTGCGATGTCCTCCCGGGGGAAATCGAGCGGTATGTCGACCGCGCCGAAAGAAACCGCTTGCAGGAGGCGCGCAGGAAGGTGGACGCCTTCGTGGCCAAGAATGCCGGCCAGATGCCCCGGGCGATGGCCCTTGAGGAAAAGGGGCCGCAGCAACCCCGAATCCTTTTGCGAGGCAATCCGGGCAACCCCGGGCCAGTGGTGCCACGCCAGTTCCTGCTGGTGGTCGCCGGAGGCGAGCGCAAGCCTTTTGCCAAGGGCACGGGTCGGCTGGAACTCGCCGAGGCGATTGTTTCCAGGGCCAATCCGCTCACCCCGCGCGTGGCGGTGAACCGCCTCTGGATGCTTCATTTCGGACAAGGTTTGTGCCGGACGCCCGGCGACTTCGGCCTTCGTGGACACGCGCCGACTCATCCGGAACTGCTCGACCACCTGGCCACCCGGTTCATGCGCGACGGTTGGTCGGTGAAAAAGCTGCACCGGGCCATGGTGCTGTCAGCCACCTACCGCCAGCAGGCGACCCATCCCGCCGCCGAGGAAAAAGATCCGGAAAACAACCTTGTCGCCCGCGCGAACCGGCGCAAGCTCGAGTTCGAGGCCTTGCGCGACGGCATGCTCGCGGTGTCCGGCAAGCTCGACCCGGCCATGGGCGGGCCATCGGTCGAGATCCTGGCGGCGCCTTATTCGGGTCGGCGCAGCGTGTACGGGTTCATCGACCGCCAAAACCTTCCCGGCACCTTCCGCGCCTTCGACCTGGCCAGCCCCGACCTCGCCACACCATCGCGACACGCCACCACGGTGCCCCAGCAGGCGCTTTACCTGCTCAACAACCCGTTCGCGCTTGAGATGGCCAGGGCGCTCGCCGGCCGTCCCGAACTTCAGGGACTCGATTCCGGAGCCAAGGTGGCTCGCATGTACCAATGGGCGCTGGGCCGCCGGCCCGACGCCGTGGAACTGAAGGAAGCCGTGGAGCATGCCGCCTCGAGGCCGGGCGGCCTTGCCGAGGTGGCCCAGGCGCTTCTGTGCTGCAACGAATTCCAGTTCATCGACTGAGGCGGGGGGTAGGCATGCTTGACAGGCGTTCGATGCTGTGGCGAGGCGGCATGGGGCTTGGCGGCATCAGCCTCGCGGCCATGCTGGATGCGGAGGCGCGCGCCAACGCCCCTTCGCGCGAGATCGCCCCGTTGGCTCCCCGGTTTCCCCACCACAAGCCCAAGGCCACCCGCGTCATCCACCTGTTCATGAACGGCGGGCCGTCGCATGTCGACACCTTCGACCCCAAGCCGCTGCTGAACAAGCATCACGGGCAGGTGCTGCCCCGGCCCAACCTGCCCACCGAGCGCAAGACGGGCGCCGCCTTCGGCTCTCCGTTCAAGTTCGCCAGGCATGGCCAGTCGGGCATCGAGATCAGCGAACTGTTCCCCCATGTGGCGCGCATGGCCGACAGGCTTTGCGTCGTGCGTTCGATGCATGCCGATGTTCCCAACCACGAGCCATCCCTTTTGCTGCTCAATTGCGGAGATTCGCGGCAGGTGAGGCCCAGCATGGGTTCCTGGGTCACCTACGGGCTGGGCAGCGAGAACCAGAACATGCCCGGCTTCATTTCGATGTGCCCGGGTGGATATCCGATCCAGGAAACACAGAATTGGCAGTCGGCGTTCCTGCCGGGCGTCTATCAGGGCACCTACATCGACACCCGCCACACCGAGCTCGACAAGCTGGTGGAAAACATCCGCCCGGGCCGGCCAGCGGGCGAGCAAAGGTCGCAGCTCGACCTCTTGGCGCGGATGAACAAGCGGCATCAGGCCGGCCGCGAACGCGACAGCCGGCTTGAGGCCCGCATCCAGTCGTTCGAGCTGGCCTGGCGCATGCAGTCGGATGCGGAGGACGCCTTCGACATCAGCCGAGAGCCGCAGTCGATCCGCGACATGTACGGGCCCGGCGTGCAGGGGAGGCAAATGCTGATCGCGCGCCGGCTGGTGGAGCGCGGAGTCCGCTTCGTGCAAGTATGGCACGGCGCGGGCCAGCCATGGGACAACCATGACGACATCGAGGTGAACCATCGCCGTCTGGCCAGGGAATGCGACCAGGCCATCGGCGGCCTGCTGGCCGACCTGGAGCGGCGCGGCATGCTCGACGAAACCCTGGTGATCTGGGGCGGCGAGTTCGGGCGGACTCCCACCGTGGAACTGCCCACCGCCGGGGCCAACGCCGGCAAGATCAACGGCCGCGACCACAACCACCACGGCTATTCCGTCTGGCTGGCCGGTGGCGGGGCCCGCGGCGGTCATGTGCATGGGGCCACCGACGAATTCGGTTTCCAGGCCGTTCAGGACAAGGTCCATGTGCACGACCTTCAGGCCACCATCCTTCATCTTTTGGGCTTCGACCATGAGAGGCTCACCTACCGCCACGCGGGCCGTGATTTCCGCCTCACCGATGTCCACGGGCGTGTCGTGAAGGAGCTGCTGGCCTGATTCGGGGCTGGTTTCAGCGGCGCGCGGCACGAACAATAAGTGTGTGGTCCCTTCGCTCTCCATGGGGGTTCGCGCCATGCCCGATTCCGCCAACGCACCCGTTTCGGTCGGTCGTTACCTGATCCACCGATTGCGGCAACTGGGTCTCGAGCATGTCTTTGGAATCCCCGGCGACTATGTGCTGGGCTTCATGCGCCAGATTGAGGAAAGCCCGCTGCAACTGGTGGGCACCACCAATGAGTTGTGCGCCGGGTACGCCGCCGACGCCTACGCGCGCGTGAGGGGACTGGGGGCCCTGTGCGTGACCTACGCCGTGGGGGGCCTCAGCGCCGCCAACGCCGTGGCTTGCGCCTATGCCGAAAAATCCCCGCTGGTGGTGATCAGCGGCGCCCCGGGGGTGCGCGAGCGGCGCAAGCGGTCACAGGTTCATCACATGGTGGGCGCCCACGACGCCCAGCGGCGGGCTTTCGAGCCGATCACCGCGGCATCCGTCATCATTGAGGATCCTCTGACGGCGTTCAGGGAAATCGACCGGGCGCTGGCCACCTGCCTGGCGCGCAAGCAACCGGTGTACATCGAGTTGCCACGCGACCGGGTGGACATGGAGGGCCAGGCGGGACATGTTCCGGAGGCCGGCAACCCCGGAAGCGATCCGGATGAAATGGCCGAGGCGGTTGGCGAAACGGCCTCGATGCTGGCGGGAGCACGCGCGCCGATCATCATCGCCGGCATTGAGGTCCACAGGTTCGGTCTCACCGGCGCCCTGATGGCGTTCGCCGAGGCCCACGGCATTCCGGTTTGTTCCACGCTCCTGGGGAAATCCGTCGTGAGCGAAAAGCATCCGCTTTACGCCGGAACCTATGTCGGGGCCCTGAGCCGGGCCGAACTCGTCGAGTTCGTCGAGGCTTCCGACTGCGTTTTGTCGCTCGGCGCCCCGATCACCGACACCGACACGGGCATCTTCACGACGAGGCTCTCTCCCGAGCGCACCGTTCATGCCACAAGCCAGACCGTCCGCATCCGCCATCATGCGTTCGAGGAGGTCCGCCTCGAGGATTTCCTCGGCGGACTCGCGGCGAGATCCGTCCCGAGGTTCGACAGGCCCCTGCCTCGCAGGGACAATCCCCTCGAACAGCCCTGGGTTGCCCGCGCGGGCGCGCCCCTGACCACGGGCCGGCTGTTCCACAAGGTGAACTCGGTTCTTTCCAAGGGGATCTCCGTCGTCGCCGATCCCGGCGACGCCATGTTCGGTTCCATCGACCTGTCGGTTCACGAGGGGGCCGATTTCCTGGCCACGGCGTTTTATGCCACGCTTGGCTGGGCCGTGCCCGCGGCCATCGGCGCCCAGGTGGCCCGCGCGAAGGCGCGACCGCTTGTCCTCGTTGGCGACGGCGCCTTCCAGATGACTGGCACCGAGCTTTCCACGGCCGTGCGACTGGGCCTCGATCCCATCGTGGTGGTGCTGAACAACCGGGGCTACCTCACCGAAAGGTTCATCCTCGAGGGGAAGTTCAACGACATCCACAACTGGAACTACCACCAGATGCCGGCGCTCCTGGGCGGCGGGCACGGGATGGTGGCCAACACGGAAGACGAGTTTTGCAGGGCGCTCGACCGCGCCCTGGCCGCGCCGGGGCAGTTCCACCTCATCGAGGCCCGCCTCGACAAAATGGACGCCAGCCCCGCCCTCAGGCGCCTGGGCGAACGCCTCGCGGCCGAAGCCCGGGGGTGAGGGGATCGGTTAAAAATTATCTGACGGATAATGTCAGAATCAGAACTTCAGGATCATGTCGAATCCGAGCATGAGTTGCTGGGTTTTCGTGCCGTCGTTGTAGGGCAGGGCGTCGCCGCTGTAGAAGTCCCAGCGAAGCTCGGGGCGGATGAGCAGGTTCTCAGTGGGCAGGTAGTTGGGCCCCACCGTCAGCGAGAAGAAGTTGCCGGGCAGGGGTGGCTTGTTGGGGTTCGATGGGCGATTGAGGCCCACGCGGGTTCCGTCGGTGTCCTGGAACCACTCAAACCGCGCCCCAGCCTTCCATTTGTCGG
>JAGWVO010000316.1 GCA_018970845.1 Planctomycetota bacterium | reverse complement strand
TGATCTCGCATACCCCGGCCATCGGCCTGTCATCCCAGCGTATTTCCGGCCTCGGGCCGTTGTGCTCGGGCGGGGGCAGGTGCACCAAGGCGGCGCCGGAGCGTATGTCCGCATGCCAGCCAAGCCGCCAGAAGGCGTCGCCCATCAGCATCGTGAGATGGGCGGGATTGATGAGGTACAGGCAAGACCGGCGTCGCCGGCCGTTCATCTCCACCGCCGCCAGCACGACCACCAGCCCGAAGTAGCCGGCGTGGACCGCCGCCCAGAACCACGGGCTTGCCGCCACGGATGGGGCCTCGCCCGCCAGCGCCGAAAGCCGAACCTTGTCTTGCAGGCGGGCCAGGGAAACGGGAATGGCGCCCAGCAGGAAGCCGCTCAGGCCGAACAGGACCCAGCAGAAGTCGGTGGTTGATCGGACCATGGTGGGCCGGTCGCGCAGCATGGAGTTGGCCAGCCTGAGCAGGAACAGGCCCAGGGGCACGAACAGCATCACCGCGGTCACGATCACCAGGCCCCATGCCATGAGAGCGTCAAACCTTATAGTACCGGGGTTGGGCATGGGATACACGCCCAGCGGCGAAAGGAAGGCAAGGCGATGCGCGTGACGGAATTGGGACGCACCGGACTCAAGGTGCCGGCGGTCGGGTTCGGCGGCGGGCCGTTCGGCGGATTTTACGGCAGCTTCGACGAGGCGGAGGGTATTTCCGCCATCCACCTCGCCATCGAGCGCGGAATGAACCTCATCGACACGAGCCCCTATTACGGCGGTGGACGGTCCGAGGAGGTCATCGGCAAGGGGCTCGAGGGCGGCTGGCGCGACCGGGCGATCCTCGCCACCAAGTGCGGCCGCATCGCCAAGGACACGTTCGACTTCACCGCCGCGGGCATCAAGGCGGGCGTCGAGACTTCGCTGAGGCTGCTGCGGACCGACCATGTCGACATCCTGCAGGCGCATGACATCGAGTTCGAGAAAGACCTCGACCGCGTTTTCGACGAGACCTTCAAGGCTCTCGAGGACCTCAAGCGCCAGGGGAAGTGCCGCTTCATCGGGATGACCGGATATCCGGTGGGGATGCTGGTCCGGGCGATCGAGTCGTGCGCGCTTGATGTGGTGATCAGCTACTGCCACGCCACGCTGCTCGACCAGACGATGCTCGAAAGGCTGGTGCCCGTGGCCCGAAGGCGCGGCACGGGGATCATCAACGCCAGCCCGATGAGCATGGGCCTGCTGACGATGGCCGGCCCGCCCGAGTGGCACCCGGCGCCGCAGGCCGTGAAGGACGCGTGCCGGCGGGCGGCGGCGGTTTGCGCCCGCCGGGGCGCCGACCTCTCCGACCTCGCGCTGGCCTACCCTCTCTCGAAACCGGAGATCGCCACGACGCTGGTGGGAATCAAGGACCGCGCGGAGGTCGAGCGCAACCTCGCCGCGGCGGCCAAGCCGCTCGACCAGGCCCTGCTCGCCGAGGTGATGGCCGAACTGCGCGATGTCCAGGGCGCGTGCTGGGACAGCGGCCACTGGAAGGCGGGAACCTGAGCCTCAGCCCTTGGCCAACTGGTTGACATCGCGCGCGATCGTCGCGCAGATCTGCTCGAGCGGCAGGTCGTTGAAGTCGAGCCCGAAGGGGTCCTCGATCTCGATCGCCGCCTCCTCCACCCCCAGGAACACCAGGGCCACCAGCGCGGCGATCGCCGGGGCGGCGAGGCTGGCGGTGTGCACCAGCACCAACGGCAGCGTGAAGACGAACAGCGTGATGCTGAGCTTGATCAGCGAGGCGTAGATGAACGGCATGGGGGTCTTGTGGATCTTCTCGCAGGCGCCCTGCTGGTCGACCATCACATTGACGAGTTGCTGCATCACCATCGCGGTCCGGGTGTCGATCTTTCCGAGGGTGGCCTTGTCGCGGATCCAGTCCTCCATGTGGCGCGAAAGGCAGGTGGCCGGGCTTCCCGCGGCGCGGACCTGGTCGAGGATGCGGCCCGGCAGGTAGTGGGCCAGTTCCTCGAGTTCCCTGTCTTCCCTGAGGGTTTGCTTGATGGCCAGCACATAGGCCGAGACCAGCCGGGCGAGGTCGTCGGCCGGGCCGGCCCACACATGCCCCACGCGCACCAGGTTGCGGGTCGAGTTGACGAGCATCCCCCAGTGGCCGCGGGCCTCCCAGTACCGGGTGTTGGCGGCGTTGGAGCGGAAGGCCATGAGCATCCCGAGCGCCACGCCCAGCACGGTGTGCCCGATCGACTCGAGCTTGGGAACGGAGAATTCGGCCTCGTCGATGCCGGTGAACAGGCTGTCCATGGCCGACTCGGAGACCCACCCCGAGACGAGGCCCCTGAGGCTGTCCCTGTTGGCCGGCTCCGACGCCATCTTGAGGATGCACAGGACCAGCGTGATGAAGGCCACCAGGGCGACGCGGCCAATGACCCTCGGGAGGACGGTCCCGTTGAGGGCGAACACCTGCCTGGTCCAGTTGTGCCGTTCGTAGGAGATCATCGCCGGGCCTCAGGGGGCGTCCTTCCACCACGGTGCCGGGTCAAACCGGACCGGCTCCACCCCGGTGTTTTCCCATGATCCTCCGAAGGCCTTCCTGAGTCCCTCGAGGTAGCTTGTCCATCCCTTGCGGGCCTTGGCCGCCTCGGCGGGGGAGCGCTTGGAAAGGGGCGTCGGCCCGGGGTAGGGGTCGGGCTGGAACACGGGGGCCCGCGCCACATTCGTGACGAGGGAGATCTCGCGACCCTCGATGATCCTTCCGATGTGGATGCGCTGGGAGGCGTAGAGCGACAGGGGCGCGCTTTCCGGCCTGACGAGCCTGTCGGAGGTTCCCAGGACCGACGGTACGGGCACCTCGAGCAGGGCCTTGCGGAGGTCGGAGGCGGACGGCTTGTCGCCGAGGCCGGCGCGCACCCCCTGCCACATTTTCACCCCGTTGTAGGCTTTTTCCATCGCCTCGGAGACGATCAGCGGGGCGTTGCCCGCGCGGAACTGCTCCTTGAGCGCGGCGTTTTCGCGGTTGGCGGCGATCGAGCCGAAGTACGAGCAAGCCATGAACTCGACCGGAAGGATGTCCTGGTCGCTCATGTTCTGGAGGTCGCTTTCCGAAAGGCTGAAGCTGAAGATCGGTATCGGCGCCGCCTTGGCGCTGTTGTGGCGCATGCCGTTGATGAACCGCTCGTTCATGTCGAGGCCGGACAGCAGGCTGATGATGATGTCGGGCCTTGAAGCGGCGATCGCCGGAATGGCGTCGCGTTCGATCTGGAACGGCACCTTCGTGGGGACGAACGCCATTCCGCCGACCTCGAAGTCGGCCGCGAACCGCGTCTCCACCATCATGCGGACCACCTCGGCGGTGGCGCGCGGATAAACGGTGTCGCCCCCGAGGATGAAAACCCGGGCCTTCGGCTTGCCTCGCGTGAGTTCCTTGCGGGAATACTCCAGCACGCGCTCCGTCTGCTGGTCGGGAAGCGCGCCCAGGTAAACGGCGTGGGACGAGTCCTCCATTCCCTCGGAATGGACCGGGTGGAACAGCACGCAGTCGTGGTTGCCCCCCTCGTGTTTCGCGAGGGCCTCCACGACCTCGCGGCGGGCCGAGGAACTCCAGCACCCGAAGATGACCTCGCATCCCTCGGAGGCCAGGCGTCGGGCCTCGCGGGCGAACTGGGCCGGATCCGATCCGCCATCGGCCATGACGATGGTCACGGGATGCCCGGCCACAGGCGACGCCGTCTTGCCCTCCGCGGCGGAATCGCCGAGCGCCTTGAGCACGGCCCGCCTGATGGGCTGTTCGGTGGGCGCCAGCCTTCCGGTCTGGGAAAACAGCACCCCCACCTTGATCGGCTTGCCTCCCGCCGCGGTGGCGATCCCTTCCTTGCCCTGCTTGTCCCCCTCGCCCTTGCCTTCCCCTGTTCCGGGCTTGCCCGAGAACATGAACAGCAGGACGCTGGTGAGCACGGTGATGGCGGCGAGCGCGCCGCTTCCCGCGACCCACCAGGAGATTTTGCGGCCGGGGGCGGCTTTGCCCGTCAGGTTTTGGACCCTGACCGTCTGGTGGAGCGCCTGGCCGCCCCGGAGGACGGCGTCGATGGTTTCGATGAGCGCCTTGGCCGTGGCGGGCCTGTCGTCGGGGTTCTTGGCGAGCAACCGCTCGAGGATGGCCAGGACGGCCTTGGGAGCCTTCCGGCCCGCCGCCTTGAGGTCGGGGGCGGGGCCCTCGTCCACCGTCGCCTCGAGCACGGCGAGCGTGTTCTCGCCCGTGAAGGGAGCCTTGCCCGACAGCATGCGGTAGAGCACGCAACCGAGCGAGAAGAGGTCGGTCCTCTGGTCGCAAGGCAGGCCGTACACCTGCTCGGGCGCCATGTAGCTGGGGGTGCCCACCACCATGCCCGCGGCGGTGAGGTTCGATTCCTTGGCCACTTCCTTGGCCAAGCCGAAGTCGAGGATCTTGACCCTCTTGAACTGCTTGCTGTCCTTGTGGGACTCGAGCCACAGGTTGGCGGGCTTGATGTCGCGGTGGATGAGGCCGGCGCCATGGGCGGTGACGAGGCCCTGCGCCACCTGCTTGAGAAGGGACAGGGCCTCCTCGACGGGCAGCCAGGAATCCCTTGAAAGACGGGCGTC
>JAGWVO010000315.1 GCA_018970845.1 Planctomycetota bacterium | reverse complement strand
ATCCAAAAATCAATAAAATCTCCGAGTTAGTAAATCAAGAAGTCCGGCCTGATAGCCGGACTTCTCATCGAACAGAACTTAATTTCAGGTGAATTAATTGTCAGAGGGGGGCCGCTTCCCACCGGGGCGACCTCCTCCGAATTCCATTTTCATTTCAAACGGCGTTCCAACAAGTTCCTTCCAAGCTTTTTTCTGATCGGAGTTGAACATTTCATTGACTTTAGCAACGGCATCTTTTTGAAGCGCGGAGGATTTGCGCATGATGTCCCTCATCTTGGAAAAATCCATTCCGGCATCTTTTCGCATCGCATCCACTTCTTTCCTGAGATCTTCGGCAATCTCCTTGATTTCGTTTTTCTGATCATTGGTAAGCTTGAGTGCCGAAGCAACCTTGTCATCAGCAAACGCCCTGAAACCCATCTGCTGGATCCGGATTTGATTGAGCCTCACGGCCTGGTCTTTCTTGCCCTTGTCCTCAAGTACCTTGACGAGAAGGGATGATGTTTCGTCGTTGTATTTTTGAATGATGGCTCGAGCGTCTTCTTCCGAAATCTTCAATTCTTCCTGGACACTCTTGTTCATCAAAAGCATGGCAGGGTCCATCCCGCCTCGCCCCATGATGCCCCCCCCACCAAAAACTCCGCCAGCAGGAGGCTGCCCCAACACGGAGGCTCCTAGCGCGCTGGCAAGTGACAATGATGCAATCACCCTTGTGATCATTCTCATGATACATCCTCCTTTAATTTCCAAGGTCCGGGATTACCGGAAGATTAAAGTCACTTGAGCATTTGAACACAATTGCATGAATCAAAAATGAAAATCCCTGCCTTCATCAAGGTTTGGGTTTGATTGGCTGTCCATTGCCAACCGGCTGAGCGGAGGGAGACGCGGCTCCAGGTTTGACAGTTTCCTGCAAAACACGCCAACCCTGAGGAAGGCCCGGTGGATCAAACTCCCGCCGATCTATCGGAAGTCCGGGGTCCAATTTGGGAAGGTCCCAAGTCACTTCATCCCCATTTGACTTTTCAAACCAGAGTTGGCGAGGAAGAAAATTAGTCCTGTTGAGAACAACGCGCGCCCTTTGGAAGTCAGCTCGGTCTTGGGGCGTCCTGGGTGCAATTTCCACATAGGCATACCATTGGTCTTCCTTGGAAAGCTTCAGGTCATACCTCGCCTTGGCATCCTGCGCCTTCATGCCAAACAGAAAGGAAAGGAAGTTGTCATCAGCAACCTGTCCCGGCTTCGGTTTAGGAAGCTCAAATGCCCTGATCACTTTCTGGTCATAACTCATTTCATAAAGGTAGGTGCCTGTGCAAATGAATTTCCTGTCAGGATCATTTCGATTTTCCTTCCTCAGTTCAAGCAAAGCCAAATTCACAGACTGCTGGCCCGAACCTGCTTTCATGTATTTCGCAACGCCGATTGAAGTGGAGACCGTTTGGAAAGTCTTGTCCTTTTCAACCAATCGCAATTGGGCCACCAGAGTTTGGATTCGAAGCATTTCCTGTTCCCAGCGCTGGAGATAGCCTTCCAAAGGTGCGGGTCCAGCAAGGGGCGCAGTTGGTATTGCGGGAGGCGATTGAGACAACAAGGGGCTTTGGATAAAAACCCCAATAAATAAAATTGTAAATATTCGATGGAACATCGATAGACCTCCTCACCGATGCCATCCATATCACGGAAACTTTGGCCAATCCAATACCACTCGCCAGCCAACCGTCATGAATAACACCGGCAGTTATTTCGGCCTGACGATGGCGTAGAGAGGAAGTTGATTGACACCAAATACGCTGTCCCTGAATTGAGCGTTGGATTCGGCCAACCTCAATTTTTCGCCATAGGCAGTTCCAGCTGGCACAAACTGATCGATTACACGATCGGTGTAGAGTTGGACAAGATGGTACTTCAGCAAAAGATTTTTCACGCTTGGTACGGGAAAGACATTCTTTTCATTGAGTTTGCAATTGACACAAGTGACTCCCGTGAAATCGATGAAGATGGGGCGGCCATCCTGCTTGGATTTTTCAATCGCACCCGACAGGTCACCTGTAAAAGGCAGATCCTCGCCCTGACCGGAATCGGGCAGAAGGAAAGCATCGATCCATGCGAACACAATTCCTTGGGGCCTGATCCTAGAACCATCATTTTGCCGCCACAATCCGGGAATGAAATAGAGTCCGACCGCCATCACTACCAACCCCAAGACGATTCTGGGTACGGGCACTAGGCGGTTATCCGAATCCTCCGAAGGAAACGAAATCCATTTCAAAAGGTAAGTTCCGGCCAGGAAGAACACAGCTATCGTGAAGGCAAGCGACATGTCGTAGGTGAAAAACAAAGCCTCACCATTTCGAATCTCGGCGAGCCGGAAAAACTTAACCGCTGCCGCCAATTCCACAAAGCCCATGGTGATCTTCACGGTGTTCATCCAGCCACCGCTTCGGGGAAGGGCACCAAGCAATTTCGGAAAAAGGGCCAGAATGAAGAACGGGGATGCGAAGGTTGCCGAAAAGGCAATTCCTCCAAGAACCTTGTGAAGAAAGCCCACACCTTCGCCTGAAGAAGTGCCACCAAAACCGCCCAAAAACGGGGCGACACAGGCAAAGCTGAGCATGGAAAAAGTCAAGGCCATGAAAAATGTGCCAACAAACCCGCCCTGTTGCTCTCGATTCGAAGTGAACCTCGTCATGAAACCGGGAAGCTCAATGTCATACATCCCAAAAAGAGATAGCGCGAATCCGATGAAAACACACCCGAGCATGATGTTGAAAATCGAATTGATGCTGAGCCAGACAAAGGCGGATAGGAATGCCAAGGCTGCGAGTGTCATCACGACAACGATCGTTGCGCAATAAACGCTTGCATGGAGGATCGGATTAATCCACGACTGGCTCTTATGTTTGAGGAAAATGCTCACAGTCACTGGAATCATTGGAAACACGCATGGCGTCACCAATGACACAGCCCCCCAAAACACTCCTTGGAGGACAAACGCCAGCAATCCTTGATTATCCGCTTTCACTTCCATTTTGGGTTTTTCAAGGAATTCTGAAAACGAGGAGGGATCCTGAATAGTCGCTTCTGGATAAACACCCAGTATTTCAATGGCAGCGGGGTCGGGAAGGGATGGAAGCGTGACAACGGGGCCTTGTTTATCCCGCCGTGACTCATCCTGAATCTTTGTGGAGGCAGGGTTTGCCCCCACGATTGTTGGTTCAGGGGATGCCGTCAGACTGGCCGCGGCCAAAACCTCAGCGGAAGGGATGGTGCCATTTCCAGAAACTTCGATCTTGACTGTGAACTTGTGTGTACCCCAAGTGCATCCCTTGTTGTCACAAACCTGCGCCTTAAGCGAAACCTGCTGAGTTAGATGCCCAGGCTTGGCATCAGGTGGCACCAGGAGGTCAATTGTCCAGGCAAAGGGCCTGTCAAACTCAAGTATTTTGCCACCCAGAGCACTTTCATAAACCTCAATGGGAGGGGGTTCCCTGACCGGCCAAATGATTCTCATGGAAGCAGGACCGGCTTCCACTTTCGTCAAACCAACTGGATCCTGAATCGCCGTCCTTGAATTAATGGGGTACGTGTGGAAACCGCGAGTTGGAACGCAACGCAATTCCAAGGTCACGATTTCCCCGGGCAGGAATGATGATTGAACACCATTCCCGGACGCGGAGGAAAAAGGATTGTCGCTGATTAGAACCGGCTTGATTTCCAACTTGCCGGCATGGGCGGGATCTGGCGCATGTGAAACCTGACCGATGGCGGTTGGGGCGCTTAAGGCCGTGAGAATGAGGATGGCCTGCCATGACTGTTTCATGGGCGGTTGAGCCCTTGGAATTTGATTACCCTTTTTGACTTGTCCGCGATTGAAACCTCGACAATTTCGTGAGCGTTCGTGTTTGCGATCAGCAATTTGCCATCGAAATGCCAAATACCGCCCGGTTCATTGAATCCGCCAATGAATGTGTCGCATTTCCGGGTGGCCGGATCGATGACCTTGATCTTCCCGTTGTAGGTGTCCGCCACGAATAGCTGTTTCCCCGACCATGCCACTCCCAATGCATGCTGGAGCAACGCATCGTTGCCAGTTCCATCCTTGTCTCCGAATCGGAACAGGTGAGTGCCGACCAGGGTTGAAACCTTTCCTTCCGGATTCAGGTCGACAACCCGGACGGAACTCGTTTCGCTGTCGGCCACGAACAATCTCGAACCGTCGCTGGATAATCCGCTCGGTTGTGCAAAGCAGGATTGGGCCAAAGGACCATCGGTGATCGTCTCCCTGCCGTTTCCTGCAAAAGCCTTGATGCTGCCGGACGAGGTATCGAACTCCCAAATCTGATGAAAACCTGCCATGGCCACAAAAATCCGATTTCCCACCGGCCAAAGATCCCAAGGGCTATTCAAGCCTGTCTTGATGGCCTGTTTTCCACCCATCCTGTCAACTCCCTGAATTCCCGTACCCGCAACGGTTTCAACAGCCTGCGTGGCGAGGTCAATCGTTTTGATCTTGTGGTTCTTTCGATCCGCCACAAACAATTTGCCACCCAGGATTGCCATTCCCTGGGGATCATTGAATCGCGCGGTTTCACGGTTGCCGTCTGCGTCCCC
>JAGWVO010000314.1 GCA_018970845.1 Planctomycetota bacterium | reverse complement strand
GCCGAGCGCCGCGGTTCTCGCGGAATCGTTGCCGCCGCTTTGCTTGCGGAAGTCTTCAACGGCGCCACGCACGCCGGGAACGGCTTCCTTGTGGATCTTCTCGATGGCCCTTGCGACCTTTTCCTTCTCATCCCTCACGGGGAAGCCACAAAGGCCGGTTTGGCGAGTGAGCCGTCGGAAATCCCTTTCGATTTCCTCGGCGTTGCGGCGGGCGTCATCCAGGACCCGATCGATGAGGTCTGCCTGGTTGCGCTTGGGATCCAAACGGTTCCCCGCCTCCCGAAGGTCGGAGGGAGTCGCGGAAACATCGAGCAAATAACGGATGGGAGTCCGCAACCCGAGATCGGGCGGCACAAGTTCGTTCCTGAGTTCAACAAGCCTTTCACGCAATTTCATCTCATCGGACTGGATCAGTTCGAGCATCTCGTCGTCCGGGATGACGACAAGGATGAATGGTCCGGCGCGCGTGGAGTGGGGTGCCGGGATTGCCGCTGAAAGGTCGAGGTCTTCCGCATCCACCATCAACTCGACGAGGAATCGCTTGCCACGCGAAACGGAACCTTCCGGGTCGGTGGCTATTCCCGCCATGGCCATGGGAAAGTCGAGGCCGGGGGGAGACGAAGGGGCATCGGGTTCCAACGCATAGGCCCTAAGCGTTTCGGATGCCGGCAGGGAGTCGAGTTTCCTGGCGAACGGTTCGAGAATCCTTGAACGAGGCAGGGGGAGTCCCGAGGCACCCTGCTGGAAAACCATGGAAAACTGAATGGCGCCGGCAAGATCGGAACGGGCGAACAGCGGAAGGGCGGAAGCGAGCCTGAGGGCTTGGGGCGCCTTTCGGATGCCAGCCATCGCGGCGGCTAGGTTAAGGGCCGCCGGAAGCCTCGATGCTGTTTCCGGTGCCAGCATGCTGGCCAGGCGCCCGGCCAGGGAGCCCGCGGCCCCGTCCCTGTCGATTTCCCGTACCGTCCATTCATGGCGGATTCGGGCCAAGCCGTGATCGTCCCTGGCCGATCCCCTGAACGGAATGCGGGCCTTGGCCGTGACGAGATAACCTGATTCGGTTTCGCGCAAATCCTCCACCGGTCGGCCTTCCAGCGTGGGTGCCTGATCGGGTGATGGGCGCAGGACAAGCTTTCGGGAACCATTGATTCCGTCGGCATCGTTGAACTTCAGGATCGCGACCCTTTCCTCGCGAATCGGCGCCATCTCCAGCAAGAAAGACTGCGATCCGTTGGAATTCTTGATGGAATGGAGAGGCAGCACGCCGTTGGTTTCAACAAGGGTGGGGGCTCCACCGAAGGAACGTCCATCCTGAATGGTTAGCTCGATCGACAATCCGCTCCCCGTGGGAAACTCAATGACGCTTGCCTCGGCCCGGGGCATCAGGCGGTCGCCCGCCGGATAGGCCTTTCGAAGGGAGGCCAATTCATCAAGGACGCTCGCGCGGGCTTGTCCGTCGAGGCGCGCGTTAACGCGTGAGTCGAGGTAAGCGGGCCGGTGTTCCGTCACATCCATCCGGGCCAGAACGGGGGCCGGCAGGACAATCAGTTCATGGGGTCGTGTTTGGAAATTTCCGGCCCTGGCGATGATTTCAAGGCTTTCACCGGAATGCTGCACAGGCCTGAAGTAGAGGCCTGGTTCCCTTGAGTCGATTGCCAATTCCTCAATCACTTGCCTCGAATGCTTGCCATCCTCGCGAGCTGTTTTGTCGGTTTCAAGCCATTCCACGACCGCTGGCGGTTCCACCAATCGGACCTGCCGCCTGTGAAGGAAGGAACCCGAGGCGCTTTCCATCGCAGTTGCGGCGGCCTTGATGCCCTCATGGTCGGGAAACCTTCTGAGAAGCGAATCGATGCTTCCCGCGATTTCACCGGATCTTGGCGCCATCGCGCTTTCCGGTTCTGGGAGATGCCAACCTTGTGGCGGGCCGATTCTGCCCATGTCGAACAAGGTCGCGGGGCGCCAGCCATGATGGGCCGACTTCGAAAAATAAGCGACCGCCGCATCAACATGAGCGGCGCTTAGTCCGCAACCTTGCAGCCAAATTCGGCATGCCTCCAGCTCCGCCGGCCCGGGCGCGCCGGCGATGAGAATCCGGTGCGCCTCCACGCGGAACTGGTGGGAAGTGCCGCGGCCAACCCGCAGCGGCGAGCCATCAGCGGGAAAGTCGGCCAACCTCAGGAAAGCATCCCTGGGCCATGAAACATCCATGCCCAGCAGGGTTCGTTCTGTCCAGAACCAAAGGCTGTCGTGGTAACCGGCCATCCCGTCGCCCCAGGCGAAAACAGAAATGGCCATCAGCGCGAGATATCCTCCCACCGAGGCTCCCGCCGCTGTCACGGCCTGCCGGGTGGGCCGGCCCTCATCAAAAACCCGCTCGATCGGCAAGGTGCCGACAAGCCTTGCCGCCTCGGACCTTGTGGCCTCGATCATGGCCACCGACATGCCGGAGGTCGCAGGGGCAGCGGCCCCGCGAAGTTCTATGGCGGTGATCAGCCTGCCACCCAAGTCCTTGCCAAATCGCCTTTCGAGAGCCAAGGCCATGTCCGAGTCTGAAAAACCAGAAAGAAGCAGGGGGAATCGCCCAATGATGAAGGTGATCGCCGCGCACAACACAGCCAAAGGCTGCCCCCATCGAGCCCATCCGGGAAGGTGTTCCGCAAGGTCGAAGGACAACAGTTCAAACAATCCGCGGTCGAGGATGTAGCTCGCGGCCATCCAGAGGGCCGTCCACACGGCCAACCTGGCGACCGTATCAATCAGCAGACGGCTCTTGAGGCCCGAGCGCACCTTCGAGAGCGCGTCCGGAATCGCATCATGAGGCGCGGTGTTCACGATCGAAACCTCCTCATGCCAGGCGCGCGAGCTTGCGCAGCGACCATTCAAGTCCGAGCAGACCGACGATCGCCGCCAACAGATAGGGGATCATGAGGGGCCTGTCGGAAATCCAGGTTGATGAAGCCAGCACGAGGCCGCGATCCCACAAATCCTCGATCCTGGTGGCACCCGGAAGTTTCCGGATTTCCTCCCGTTTTTCAGGCCGGAAGCACGATGGAACGGCCTCCGCCCGTGAAAGAGGAAAGACCAGCTTGCGGTCATCCCCCCGCTCCGGGCCGGGAAGCAGTGCCGCCGCCAACCCGTCCAGGGAGGCGGAAGTCATCCTTTCTCGCACGGTGGAAACGGTGGATGCCAGCTTTCGCCACGATTCGGGATCGGGGCGAGGGTCCCGGCTTTCCGGATCGGGAGGCGAATCGACAATCACGAACTGGCCCGTCGAACGGTCCTTCGTGGAGGGAACCTCGACAACGGCTTCATAGGCTCCCGGCTTGCCCAAGGGAACCGAACCCCTGAAAAGCCCTTTGCGCCCGGGAATCGGTTCCAAGGGGATTACCGACTGGTAGTCCGTGGGACTGATGCCGTCGGGTGCCGTCAGGGCCACCCTTGGCCCATCGGATCGGCCCGGAACCACCGTGAGTGGTTGGCCCGCTCGATCCTCGATTTTCACCTCGAATTCCACCGGCCTGTCGGAGCGGTAAGGATTCCTCCAGTAGGGGATGATCCGCGTTTTGCCGCCGCTGGCCGACCAGCGGACCAGCTTTGTCCAGAATCGTTCGTGGAACGCCTCCTGGTACATGCGGAGGCGCCAGGTTTCATCCGAGCCAAGCCAGACCACCCGCCTGCCGGATGCCGGCGCCGTCACCACTAGCCATGGCTGTTTCTTTCCCGAACGCAGGGCAGCCCGGGGGTCGCCAAACCTTCCCACGACCAGTGCGCCCCTTTTTTCTTCCTCGACCGGGTAATAACTGAAGAATCCCTTGGGCGTGCTTCCCTCGAAGAAGTCGATCCAATCACGCTCGACGCCGCGTGATGGGTCATCGGAGAGACGAAGAAAGTCCAATTCGGGACTCGCCGCGTCAAAGACCAATGGCCATGGCGAGTCCGTGGTTCTTTCGGCCGCCTCGATGCGGCTGTCCTTGGGGCGGACGGGCAGGAGATCGAGAATCGGGCGAAGTTTTTCCTGGTCGGTGCCGGGGCGCGCGAGTGTCAGCATGTTCACGGGGCCCGCGACCACGACAAGTCCCCCGCCGTTGTCGACCCACTGTCTCAGGTTGGCCAGTTGGGAACCATCAAACTGGTTCCAGTCCGGGTCGAACATCACGATGGAGTCGAAGCTGGCGAGGTCCGTCGGGTCATCGCGGGTTTCATCCGCCGCGGGGGTGAACCGCACCGGGAAATTCTCAAGCAATCGTTCCTTCGGTACATCCTGGACGATGTTGGCCCGGCGGGTCGACGCCCCCGGCGGCAACTGCAGGAGAATGCTGAGCAGAGCGCGTTTCTTTTCGGTTTCGCGGGAGAACAGGGTGCGAAGGAACTGGTATTCCCGGCCGGCGGCGCCAGCCACGAAGAGCAGCCTCAGCGGCCTCCTGATCACCTTGAGCCGGGCCGGACCACGGGTGACCCATTCCGGCGCCGCTTCGCCCGCCGGCTTTTTCAGCCTGGCCACGATCCGGAGTTCGGAATCCCCTGTTTCCATGATTTCCCAACGCTTGTTTTTCATCGCTTCATCGGCGCCCGCGGCCCGGCCTAGGGTGTCGGCGTCGATGATGAATCCGACTTCCACGCGGGGAGGATTGCTG
>JAGWVO010000313.1 GCA_018970845.1 Planctomycetota bacterium | reverse complement strand
TTCTCCCCCCGGTTCAGCCGGGGTCTTCATGGGAGTGATTCGCCATGGCACAGTCAATCCGTCGCAGCATGGGCTGGATGGTTTCGGGGTTGGCATTTGCCGCCTTGATGGTGGCATTGGCCCCGGCGACCGGCTTGGTTCGGGCCCAGGATTCCAAGAAAAAGGAAACCAAGGCCGCCGCCGATGCCAAGGAAGATGGCAAGGCTGGCAAGGAAAAGGAATCCGGCAAGGAAAAGGAGGATCCCGAACCCGAAGCCAAGGCGGGCGGCCCCATCCGGATTGAAACCCGCACCCAGACTTTGGTTGGCAAGCCTGAGGAAGTAAAGATCACCGGCGACGCGGTGAAGTTCATCAACGAGAAGCTGCGCGCCGCCTGGACCGAGAACAAGGTTCAACCCGCCCGATTCGTCAATGACTACGAATTCATCCGCCGCGCCTCCTTGGACATCATCGGCCGCGTGGCGAAAACCGAGGAAATTCGCAAGTATCTCAACTATCCGACGGCCAGCCGTCGCCCCCAGATCATCGAAGACCTTCTCGCCCACGAGGAATATCCCCGCCACTGGGCCTCCATGTGGTCCAACTGGCTCCTGAGCCGGTCGGGCGTTTTCGGCCGAGGCAAGTACCACAACGACCTCACCGTCTGGCTTGAGGACCAGTTCGCCCAGAATGTTTCCTACAACAAGCTGGTTTCCCAACTGGTCACGGCCAAGGGCAAGAACACCGAGAACCCCGCCGTGAACTTCATCCTGGCGCATCTTGGTGAAAACACCCCCCAGGCCAAGCGGGCCGAGGAGGGGCAGTTCGAGATGGTGCCGATCACCTCGAGGATCACCCGGCTTTTCCTGGGCATGCAACTGCAGTGCGCCCAGTGCCACGACCACCCGTTCAACAACGCCGTGACGCAGAAGCACTTCTGGGGCGTCAACGCCTTCCTGCGTCAGGTTGAGCGCGAAGGCACGCCTCCGATGGAGCGCGCCCGCATGATGACCTACCCGCCGCTCACCCTCGCTGAAAACAAGTCCGCCAACAGGGAAGGCCTTGTCTACTACGAGAAGCGCAACGGAGTCGTCCTGCCCACCAAGGCCACCTTCGTCGACGGTTCCAAGATGAAGACCACCGAAAGCGAAGGTCGCCGCGAGCAACTGTCGGCCTTCCTTGTGGAACACGAGAACTTCCCCCGCGCCGTGACCAACCGCATGTGGGGCGTTTTCTTCGGCCGCGGATTCACGAATCCGGTCGATGATTTCAACGACCAGAATGTGCCTTCCCTGCCCGAACTGCTCGATGGGGTCGCCACCAACTTCAAGCAGTACAACTACGACCTCAAGAGGCTCATTCGCTGGATTTGCAACAGCGACGCCTATCACCTCTCCTACGCGGCCAACAAGACCAACGAGAAGGCCGAGACCGACGGACTGTTCTCCCGCATGCAGCTCAAGAGCATGGCTCCCGAGCAACTGTTCGAGTCGCTCATGGTGGCCACGAAGGCCGAGGCTGCCGAGTCCAAGGACGGGCGCCGCCAACTCCGCGACCGTTGGCTCGACAACCTCGTCAGCAACTTCGGTGACGACGAGGGCAACGAGGTGAACTTCAACGGCACCGTCGTGCAGGCCTTGCTCATGATGAATGGCGGCGACATCAACGACGCTATCTCCCGCAAGGACAAGGGCACCGTTTCCATGGCCTACGCCAAGGCCAAGGGCAATGCCTCGGGTGTTGTCAACGAACTGTTCCTCTCGGCGCTCAACAGGCCGGCCTCCCCCAAGGAGATGGCCTCGATCAGCCAGAAGCTGAAGCTCCGCATCGCCGACAAGGATCCGATGGCCCCGTATTACGACCTGTTCTGGGCCCTGCTCAATTCCAACGAGTTCCTGCTGAACCACTAAAAGGCATCTGCCCTTTCCCAACCATCCGGGCCGCAACCATCACGGTTGCGGCCCTTGGCGTTATGGCGTTGTTATGGCTTCCCATGCCTGCAAGAATGAAATGGAAAGAACCCCGATCACTCCTCCCGCGTTCCTTCCGAGTCTCTGTGTTTGCCCCGTTTGTGGAATGGCATTGTCAGTGAAATCGTGATTCTATTTGGCAGGGCCGTGTCGATCTGGGCGAATTCGAATCGTGAAGGATTTGCCCCTCACTTCGTTCAGGGCTCTTAAGCGTTGAAAGGCCTGGTCCTTGTGGCCATTGAAAGAAGATAGACGCGTAGGAGCCCTGAACGAAGTGAGGGCCAGAGTTCAACCGTCAGATATTTCAAGTTGTCGCTTCCTAAAATATATTCATCAGTTTACAAGTAGGATTTCCGGTCATTTTGTGTGATCCATTATTCTGAATGCTGCCCTAATTTCTTCCCGGAATCCCATTCATTTGCGCGGGGCTGACGGTGCGCGGCGGGCACTTGATCACAGGGATCTGGTTGGCGCCCTTTACGACCTTCACATAGATGCTGCTATGCGCGCCGTCGTACCAGCCGAGCAACTTGTCGGTGGTTTCCTCGGCGTTTTCCGCTGCCTTTTGCGGCCAATTCATCAGGACCTGGTATTTTCCTTCGCAGGCTCCATCACCGTCCTTGAATGTCGTGATCTTGAAGTTTCCGTTGGCGTCGGTGACGGCGCGAGGATTCGACGGAATGGCCGGGGGCATGGGAGCATCGATGGGAAACAGTCCGACATTCACGCCGGCGGCCGGTTTTCCATCGTAAAGAACCTGACCTGAAACAGGCTGGGGGTCGATGGTCCACTGCGGGCCGTCCTGGCCGCACCCGGCCGCGGCCAGCGCGACGGCGATCCATCCCATGCCGAATCGATTATTCATTTTTCAACTCACCACATGCCACCAGTCCAAGAAAATCAGTATCCTGTCGGCACATCGTTGCCCATGTAGGTGATGAGCTTGACGAACTGCCTGATGTCCAGCGACGCCTGGATGAAGCGGACGGAGCCATCAGCCATCACATGCATGGCTCCGCCGGAGTGGAACGAGTAGGGCTCGTTATTGTTGGAGCAATTGGTGTGGCACGGGCCGCCGTCGGTGGTGGTGACGCCGTCGGCGGAAAAACCGTGGGTGATGTAGGCGCTGTCGGGGTCGCACCAACCGCCGTCGGTCTGGCTGCCGGCGGAGCGCAATTTGCCGCCGGCGTAAGAGTCTGGTCGTCCGGCCGCCTCAGAGATAAGGATCGTGTTTGAGGTGCCATCGGAGATTTCGCTGATCGGCCTCACCCGGTTGGTGATCATGATTCCATTTCGCGACACATTCACATCCACCAATCCATTGGTTTCAAGGGAGCCGCTATAGCCATAATCTGGAGCGTAATCACCGGGGGCGGCGCTGACGGAGGCGCCTGAAACCGTCTGGGTGTTCAAAACCGATGGTCCCCGGGGCGTTGTCGGACAGACAAAGGTTTTGACTGAGGTTTCGCGGACCTGTTTGTTGGCGGCATCCGACCAAGTGACACCAAAATTGTAATTCCTGTACAAGGCCTCCTGTTCAACGAAGGGAAGGATCATCACGCCCCAGCCGTGAAAGACATTCGTTGCGGAAACACCCATTTTCTGGGCGTTCGCCAATGTCACCTTGTTCGTGGTGTTGGTGTTGATCGAGCAGGCGGGAAAGAATCCCCGCTGGGCCTGGTAATTCTGCAGGCCAAGCCCCAACTGCTTCATGTTGTTGGAGCAACTCATGCGGTTGGCGGCTTCGCGCACCTTTTGGACCGCCGGCACCAAGAGGCCGATGAGCACGGCGATGATGGCGATCACCACCAGGAGCTCAATGAGGGTGAAGGCGTTACGGAGTTGTCTGGGTTTCATGGGTTCGTTCCCTTGGCGTGCAAAAATCAGGCGATATTTCGCAGCTCAGTCGAGGTTGACCGCGTTGCCGTCGCTGATGGTGCAAAGGTTGAGCCATGTCGTGGCGTTGATCGAGTAATTGAATGGTTTCACCGATCCATCACCCAGCACCATGTTGACAACGCCCGTGTGGGGTCCGCCAAACCGTGTCGACCAGAAGGTTGGAGATGCGGAGGTCGGGTGCATGCTGTCGGGTTGGGGGGCGGAATCACCGAACCGCTGGTGATCCTGGTCCCATCCCGAGTTGTTCCAAGCCTCGTTGTCACCGCCAGCGGAACCTTGGGTGGTGGGATGCAACTGTTTCTCGCCCGCCATGACCGTGTTTGAGACGCCATCGATCACTTCGGCCATGCGGCGAAACTGGTTGGGCGGCGTCGTGCTGGGCAGGGTGGCGGACACAGTCGACCATTGCCGGATGAGCATGCCTTCCTTTCCATTGTCATTGAAGGTGCGCCCGCCGTTGCCGGCGTAGTCGCACCGGCTTGTTTGTGTGGTGGATCCGTATGCCTGGGGCGCCCGCCTTGACGGGCAAAAATAGGTGTTGATCACGCTGGCGGCGACGGCGGCATCGCTGGTGTTCTTGTAGACATTGTCCTGTTCGATATACGGCGTGATGTGGTACATCCAGGTCCATCCGGCGCGAACAGTCGCGTTGCAGCATGTCTGATTCGGACCGTCGGAACCGGCCATGGGAAAATATCCCAGCGAATCATGGTGATTGTGGAATGCCAGTCCGATCTGCTTGAGGTTGTTGGTGCAACTCATGCGGTTGGCCGCCTCGCGCACCTTCTGCACCG
>JAGWVO010000312.1 GCA_018970845.1 Planctomycetota bacterium | reverse complement strand
CACGGGGCCACGCGCAAGATCCGCATCCGGTTCATCACGCAGGGAATCCGCACTTTCCTGGTCGACAAGGTCGCGCTCAGGAAGGTGGCCCGGGGCGGGTGAGGGAACCCGCGCCCGACTCCACCATGTCGGCGATGCGCCCGCCGATGGCGATCGACGCCGTGGCCGCCGGGGAAGGCGCGTTGAGCACATGCACCATGCCCCGCTCCGCCACGACGGAAAAATCGTCGAGTAGCCTGCCGGAACGGTCCATCGCCTGGGCGCGCACGCCCGCCCCTGCCCGCCGGATCTGGTCCATCCGTATCTCCGGCACGAGCCTCGCGAGGGCCCGGTGGAACGCGGCCTTGGACAGGCTGCGCCCCATCTCGCCCAGGGCCATGCGCCAGTGATGGCGGGCCATCACCCAGAAACCCGGCCATGACACGGTCTCCCACAGGTCGCGGACCGAGATGTCGAGGAACCGGTACCCCTCCCTGCGGAAGGCCAGCACGGCGTTGGGGCCGGCCTCGACGCCGCCGGCCACCATGCGGGTGAAGTGGACGCCCAAAAAAGGGAAACGCGGATCGGGAACCGGATAAATGAGGTTGCGGACAAGGTGCCGCGCCGAGGGGACAAGGTCGTGGTATTCGCCGCGGAACGGGATGATGCGCACGCCCGGGTCGACGCCGCAGCGCCGAGCCACCCTGTCGGACTGGAGGCCGGCGCAATTGACCAGCGCGCCGCAGGAAACGCGGCCGGCGGTGGTTGATACCTCAAGGCCCCCCGCCACCCCCCGGCAGCCGAGGAAACGCCGGCCAAGCCTCACCTCGCCGCCCCGGGCCTCCAGCCGGCGGGCCATGGCCCGGCAAACGCCCGCGTAGTCGACGATGCCGGTCTGCGGCACCCACAAGGCGGCCACGCCCCGGGCATGGGGTTCGCGCCGGCGGATCTCTTCCGGGCCAAGCCGCTCGATGCCGTCGAGGCCGTTGGCGCGCCCGCGCCGCTCGAGTTCGTCGAGGGCCGGAACCTCGCGCTCATCGACGGCCAACACCAGCTTGCCGCAGCGTTCGTGCGCGACGGCCTCGCGGGCGCAGAACTCGTACAGGAGTTCGCGCCCCCGCGCGCACAGGAGCGCCTTCGCCGAGCCGGGCTTGTAATACAGCCCCGAATGGATGACTCCCGAGTTGCGGCCCGTCTGGTGGCGCGCCAGGCCGCCCTCGGCCTCGACCACCACCACCCGGCCGCGCCCGCGCTCCGCCAGGGCCATGGCGGCGGACAACCCGACGATCCCCCCGCCGACGACCACGATGGAGGCGCTGTCCGACATGGGCGTCACCCGGCGGCCAAGGGAACGGCGCCCCTTGCATTCCCCAACGATTTCCCCAGATTCAACCTAGTGAACCAGGGCGTTTCCTGAAGGCCGGCTCGACGGCGGAACCATTCGATGTCCCCCTGCCTGATCCTCGACCGCGACGGCGTCATCATCGAGGAGGAGCATTATCTGGGCGATCCCGGCCGGGTGAGGCTCATTCCCGGCGTGGCCGCGGCGATCGCCCGGGTCAACGCGCTGGGATGGCCGGTGGTGGTGGCGTCGAACCAGGCGGGCGTGGCGCGGGGGTTTTTCTCCGAGGCCAAGGTCGGCGAGGTGAACAGGCGGGTGGCGGAGCTGCTTTCGGCCGGGGGCGCCGCGGTTCGGGCCTGGTACCACTGCCCGCACCATCCCACCGAGGGAATCGGGGCGTACCGGGTGGAGTGCGCCTGCCGGAAGCCGGCGCCGGGAATGCTGCTGGCCGCGGCGCGCGACCTCGGGCTGAACCTGGCGCGCGGATGGATGGTGGGTGACAAGCTGAGCGACCTCGCCGCGGGCGCGCGCGCCGGTTGCCGCACCTGGCTGGTGCGCACCGGTTATGGAGCGGGCGAGGAAGCCGCCCTCGACGCCCCGAAAACGAACTGCGCCGGGGTGGCCGACGACCTCCCCGGCGCGATTGATGGCATTTTGCGGATCAGTTCGACTTCGCCGGGGCCTTGAGCCTGTCGATGAGGTAGGCCGCCGAGTTCTTGTACTTGGGGTCTTCCTTGCCGGGATAGACGAGGATCCCCTCGACGCCGGCTTCCCTGAGCTTCTCCATGAGGATCATGCCCAACAGCGCCGAGTGGGTGGGATCGGCCTGCTCCTCGCCCTTGACGGGCGGCTTCTTCTGGTTGCCGTACTCGAGGAACACGGGCGGATCATCCTTGGAGACATGGAAGAGGGGGGAATATTCGTTGATCTTGGGCAGCAGCTTCTCGCGGTTGTCGTGGAAAGCGGGGAAGGCGGTGTCGCGGCCCTTCTCGGTGGTGATGGCGAAGGCGTGCCCGCCGTAACGGTAGTTGGGCATCCATTCGCGCAGGATCTTCGGGTCGAGGGTGGTCTGGGCGCCCTGCACCGCGGCGCACCAGAGGCGCGTGGACTCGCGCGCGACGGGATCGGCGCTCTTGGGATCGGCCATGTCGGGATGGAAGGCCAGCCACAGCGAGGAGCAACCGCCGGCGGAGCCCCCGGTGGCGCCGATGCGTTCCTTGTCGATGTTCCATTCCTTGGCCTTGGAGCGGATGAACTGCAGGGCCCGCGCGGCGTCGGAGAGGGGCCACTTCACGGGCGGGTCGATACCCTCCTTGGTGGCCTCGGGAACCATGCGGTAGTTGATGGCGGCGACGGAGATGCCCTCCTTGAGGTAGCCGGGCGCCGCGCCGCGGTAACCATCCTTGCTGCCGTTGACCCAGCCGCCGCCATGGATCATCAGCACCAGCGGGGTGGGCTTGTCGGACTTCGCCTGCCAGAAGTCGATCACCTGGCGCGGATGGTCGCCGTAGTGGATGTCGGCGACGGTGGGCGCCGGACCCGCGACCTTGGGCGGGGTCTTGGCCTTTTCCTTGTCCTTGGGGGCGTCCTTCTTGGGCGCTTCCTTGGCCTTGTCCTGGGCATGGGCGCCGCCCAGGGCGGCAAGCAGGCCAAGGCAGGCCGCCAGCACGGCAATGCGGAACATGAATCGTTCTCCGGAAAGTTGGATCGTTTGGAATCGACTTAAGGGCATGGTAAGGTTATGGATCCTGCCCGCCTTTTCCTCCCCGGGGCCGCGGCCATGCTTCCGCTGGTCAACCACGCTTCAGGAACCCGCCTGTGCGACGGCATCAGCCGGCGCGAATGGCTGCGCATGGGGTTGTTGGCCCCTTGGGCAGCCTCCACCGGGGCTGGCGCCACGGGCAGCGCCAAGGCCAAGTCGATCATTTACCTGTTTCATTTGGGCGGCCCACCCCAGCACGAAACCTGGGATCCGAAGCCTTTTGCCCCCGAGGAAATCAGGGGGCCGTACAAGCCGATCGCCACCGCCACGCCGGGTCTGGCCGTGGGGGAACTGATGCCTCGCACGGCCCGGCTGACCCGCCAGATCGCGGTCCTGCGCGCCCTTTCCACCCATGACAACGCCCATTCCTCGTCGGGTTACTGGATGCTGACGGGAGTGCCCCACCAGCCGACCAACACGGAAAACGCCAAGCCGGGGGCGCCCAACGATTGGCCCAGCCTGGCGGCGATCAACAGGCGTCTTCGCGGGCACGGCGCCGGAATGCCGGCTTCCGTGGTGCTGCCCGAGCACATCTGGAACACCGGCGGGATTCCATGGCCCGGCCAGGATGCCGGTTTCATGGGCCGGACCAGTGATCCCTGGCTGCTTCCCTGCGCGCCCCATGAGGCTGGTTTCGCCGTTCCGGGGGTGACCTTGCCGGCGGAGGTGACGGCGCCAAGGCTTTCGGATCGGGTCGACCTGTCGAGGCGGCTGGATGCGGCGGAGCGTCAGCTGGAAAGGCTGGGAGAAGGACCGGGACTTTTCCAGAGGCAGCAGCAGACCGCGCTCAAGCTGGTGCAGTCGGGCGCCGCCCGGCGCGCCTTCCGCCTCGAGGAGGAACCGGAAAGCCTGCGCGACCGTTACGGACGGAACCGTTGGGGCCAAAGCGTGCTGCTGGCCCGCCGCCTTGTCGAGGCGGGCGTTTCGTTCGTGCAGGTGAACTGGACCCGGATGCCGGGCGACACCTCGGACAGCCCGGCCTGGGACACCCACAACAAGAACGCCGAACGCCTGAAAAACCATCTGATGCCGATCATGGACGCGGCGTATTCCACGCTGCTGGAAGACCTTGCGGAAAGGGGACTGCTCGACGGCACGCTCGTGGTCTGGGCCGGGGAATTCGGACGGACACCCCGCCACAACCGTGGCGGGGGCCGCGACCATTGGGGCCATGTTTTCTCGGGCGCCCTCGCCGGCGGCGGAATCCGCGGCGGCATTGTCCACGGATCATCCGACCGCGTCGGCGGACAGCCCGCGGAGGGCCGGGTTTTGCCGCAGGACCTTCACGCCACCATGCTGCATCTGGCTGGCCTGAATCCCCACGCCGAGATCCACGACGCCCAGGGAAGGCCATTTCCCGCGAGCCGGGGGCGGATCGTGGAACCCTTGATCGCCTGAACAGGTCATATTATGAGAGGATATCCACAAGGAGCGGATCCATCATGACAACGCGATTCTGCCCCGGGCCATCCCGCCGCCGTTTCCTCCAACTGGGTTCCATGGCCGTCACGGGTTCGGGGCTGACGGCGCTGCCCGGCCAGGCCAGCCGGCTGGGGCAGGATTCC
>JAGWVO010000311.1 GCA_018970845.1 Planctomycetota bacterium | reverse complement strand
CCGACGAGGAGCACCTTGGCCATCGCCTCGTCCTCGAGGTCGCCCAGCGGCATGCCGTGCTCCTTGAGGAACTTGATCAGATACTCGCGGGGAATGCGGCGGTCCTGGCTGCCGGGAATGCGGTAGCCGCGGAGCTTGCCCGAGTCGAACCACTTGCTCACCGTGCGTGGGGCGACCTTGCAGATCTTGGCCACTTGGCCTGTGGTGAAGACGGGTTTCTTCATGTCGAAACGACTCCGTAGGGTTGCAAGGCAGGACCCGGCCTGCCGTCTGGGCCACCCCCCCGGGCGACTTGTGCGGAGCCGCCCGGGGAGCTTTTGCGCCCGACGCTTGGAGACCTTGCGGAGTCTCCATCACGGAAATCACGAACGCCGGGTCCGGGAACTTGGTCGGTCCATCGGGACGCGTTCCCTTGCCGGCCCTCGCGGTTTTCCCGCGTCAGGCTGCCCGGACCTTTCCTGGCGGAGACCCTCACGACCCATGGCGGTGTCGGATGGAGGGATCCGCGCCGGGTTTGCCCTGGCTAAGAATGGTTTTCGGCAATGCAAGTCGGTTTTTTGAGGAAATGATCGCCAATTGGACGGATTCTGCCGTTTTCCGTTCTTTTCCCGGCATTCCGGCTTGTCCGGTCAACCCGGTTTATCACGGCAACGCCGCTAAAACGCATTGGTCGCAGCTTGCCCATTCCTACAACGGCGACGATCCTGCCCGCCGTCGGGGTCATAACCCCTTCCGGTACACCACCATGTCGTCGCCCGGCGCGTAGAATTCGCGCAACACGCCTTGCTGCTCGTATCCGATTTTCTCGTAAAAGCGGCGTGTCGGGAGATACCGTTCCGTTCCGCTCGTCTCCACGAACATCGCCCGGCCGGCCTTGCCCTTCACCCGCTGCTCGGCCCAGTCCATGAGGGCCCGGCCGCGCCCGCGCCCCTGGAGCGACGCGTCCACCACGAGCCAATACACATGCCAGGTGCCCACCGTCATCGGGGCGGGGGCGTAATGCACGAACCCGGCGCGCCGCCCCTCCTCCCACAGCACCCACGCCTCCTGCCCGGCGAGGTCGTCGGCGGAGTCGAGGCAGTCGGTCAGCACCTCGTCAAGCGCCTCGAGTTCCAGCGGCTTGAAGAAGCCGGTGCCGTCGCTCAGGGCCACGAGGGGGCGGATGTCGTCGCGCGTCAGGGGCAGGAGCTGGCTCATGACAAAAGGATATGAAATGGCCAAGCCCGCCGGGGAGTGGGTCCCGGCGCCGCCGATTCCACCCGCCCGGCCTCACTCCGGTTTATCATGAGGGAACAGGTCAGGAAGCGGGAGGTCCGGCATGACCCTTCACGGCATCGTTCACGGGAACATCATCCGGCTCGACCGGCCCGTCGGCCTCGCCGATGGCGCGCAGGTGGAGGTGGAGGTGAGGGCCCTCATTTCCACTGATGCCGCGGCGGCTTGCCATGCGGGCCTGAGGCCACCCCCCGGCCTGGGCAAGGGATTCATCACCGTCGTGGCGGAAGACGAGAGCCACCTCGGGGATTTTTCGGAATACATGCCATGAGGGTGCTGGTGGACACCCATGCCTTGCACTGGTACATCGAGGGCGACAAGCGCCTGAGCCAGGTGGCGGGAATAACCATTCAAGATGCGGCCAATGAGGTTTTCATCAGTCCAGCCTCCTTTTGGGAAATTGCCATCAAGGTTGACCTGGGCAAATGGAAGCTGGAAAAACCTTATTTGGCGCTCATGGACTTGGCCTTGGTGACCTATGGATTTCAGATTTTACCCATTTCCGTTTCTCACACCAATCAATTGATCGGCCTCCCCTATCCCGAAGGGCACAGGGACCCGTTCGACCGTTTGTTGGTTGCCCAGTGCCTGGCCGAAGGCCTGCCGCTGGTCAGTTGCGACACGGCCTTCGACCTGTATCCCGTCCGGCGCCTCTGGGCTTAAGCCCCCCCGCGCCTCAGAAGGCCAGGCCCACCAGCCTCAGCAGCAGGCGGACGAGCAAGTCCACCAGGGGCTCGGGCAGGCCGGCGCCCGCCGCCGCCCGCTCGCGCGTGAGGCGGATCGCGAATCCGGCGATCTCCCACAGCGCGTGCGCCAGTTCCGCGACATCGCGCGGCCCGCCGCGCGGAAACGCCAGCACCACCCCGGCCGCGGCCGCCGGAAACCGTTCCGGCAGCGGATACAACGCCTCAAGTTCCGTCATGATCTTCTCCCCCCGCCGGCGCCCCCGCGCGCCGGAAAACCCGCCACCCTCGAAAACGCCCACGAATCGCCCTGCCCCAGCATCGCGTCCACCACCGCGGCGTCGGCCCAGAAGCCGCCCGGGGGCGGGTCGCCGGGGCCCGGCGGACCGGTGTGCGCCCCCGGCCCCCATGAGTTGAGCAAATAGCCGCCCGGCCGCCCCTTCAGCCGGTAGCCCACCAGCGCCATGCAGTGGTTCCAGGTGCCCCGCGGCGGGGCGAAGCCGTCGGCGTCCCGCCTGGTGCCGAAGCCCCGGTCGCTGCACACCGCGATGCCGTAGCCGGAGGCCAGGGCCCGGCACGCCTCGGCAAAGCGCGTCACCCGCGCCACGCCCGCCACCGGATGCCTCCGGCAATGCGGCTCCAAATCGTCGGGAACTCCGGTTTTGCCCAGCCGCCGGCAGGCCGCGGGGTCGTACCTCCTCAGGTCGTGCCGGCCGTGGATGCCCCGCTCCACCACGCCCCACCGCCTCACGAACTCCGCCGCCCACGCCCCCACCGATCCGTCGCCCCGCACCCTTCCCCCGCCCACCTCGACCCGGCTGCCGGCGTAAACGATCTCCTGGCAGACGGGCGCGAAGCCGTCGGGTTCGCCCGCGGCGATCTCGGCGCACAGCGTGTGCTCGATCGCCGTCGCCGTGCCGAACCCCACGCAACTGCCCACCGCACCCTGGTCGCGCGCAGGCAGCACGGCCCCCGTCACCTTCCGGCACGCCTCCCACAGGTACGCCTCGTCGGGGGGCGCCACCCCGCCCGCCGGAGTGTCGCCGAACACCGGCGTCGGCAACCTCTCCATCACCCGGGCCACCGCGCCCGGATCCCTCAACCAACCATGCCTCCGCGCCGACCTCATCGCCATTCCCCTCCCTTCGGTTCCGCTTTCCTGTCACCCGTGCGCGCGTCGATCCGCTCCGTCAGCTCCACCAGCCGGCCCAGCGACCGCTCCTGCCCGGCCAGGAGCCTCTCGGTGCGGTCCAGGAACGCCAGGTGCCGGTCGCGCAGCGGCACCACGACCTCGCGGCCGACCCAGGCGCAGGCGCGCCCCGCCGCCAGCAGCACGCCGGCCAACAGCGCCGCGGGCACCCCCAGCCTCTCGGCCGCCTCGAGCCATCCCATCGCCAGCCTCCCCGTCGCCTAGATGTTGTCCGTCGGCCAATCGGGCCTCAGCCTCCTCAGCCGCGCCACCTTGTGCTCGCCGGCGCCGCCCCGGCCGGCCACCGCCACGAACCTCACCTCGAAGCGGGTGCCCGCCGCGTCGGGCACCGCCACCTGCGGCGCCAGGCCGCCGTCGGCGCCGTCGCGCAGGTCGGTCCCCGCGGGCACCAGCAGCCGGTGCGTCCACACCAGTTGCGTGCCGAGGGAATCAAGCACAGGGTCGGGCTCGAGCCGGCACGGCACCCCCGTCGCCACCGGCGGAGCCGCCGGTGCCATCGCCTCGTGCCAGATCGCGCAGGTCGTGTTCCAGGCCGGGCTTTTGTCCGCCATGACGATTCCTCCTAGTGACAACTTCAGATCCGGTACTGCCTGAACGGCGCCAGCAGCGCCCGCCCGGCGGGGTGGGGGAGCGGCTCGGCGGACGCGGGGTTCCCGCGCGCCGTCCACCACAGCGCCGCGGCCATCTGCGCCACCGCCTCGGCCACGGGCTCCGGCAGCGGGTCGTGCCCCGCCTCCACGACCAGCCTCACCGGCCCCGCCACCCGCCTCCCCAGGTCCACCCGCTGGCTCCGCGCGTCGAGCCTCGCCCCCGCCAGCACCGCACCGTAGGCCACCACGGGCACCGGCCGCCCGGGCCTCACCGCCCGCGCCGGGATGCCCAGCAGGAGGTCGCCCCCCTCGAGGTGCAGCCGGTCCGAGGGGGCCGCCGCGGCTCCGGGCGCCAGCGCCGCGGTGTAGCCGTCGCTGCCGGCATTGACCGCCGAGGCCAGCGCCATGGCGGTGGGAAACTGGGCCAGGGGCAGCGAGCGGCCTCCCGCGTCGTCCGCCAGAACCAGGGCTGTGGTGGAAAGCCTCACCGTTCCCGCGCGGTCGCGTCCGATCGCCAGGGCCGGTGCCGGCTCCGCCGCCGCCGACAGCAGGGCCCGCGCCGGCCGGTGCCGCACGGCGGTCTCCCGCGCCCCGGCCACATCGTGGATCTCCGCGGTTTCCCACGGGCCCAGCGGGGCCCCGCAGAACCTGCGGGCCAGTTCCGACGCCGTGGCCACCGACTGGGCCAGCTCGGCGTTGTCGGAGTCGGTCCAGGCGCGGGGCGCGAACGCCCGCTTGGCCCGCTCGAGGGTGATGAGTGACATGCCTTCTCCTTGAAAAATGAAAATGACGGGCGCGGTTCCGCTTTCACGGCGAGCGTGGGGCGTACCCGATCAAGGCGAGCGTGGGGCGTACCCGATCAAGGCGAGCGTGGGGCGTACCCGATCAAGGC
>JAGWVO010000310.1 GCA_018970845.1 Planctomycetota bacterium | reverse complement strand
CCTGTGGATCAAGGGTGACAGGATTCTCGGCCTTGACGAGGCTGGACAGCAACCTGACGAGTCGATCGATTGCACCGGCAAGATCGTCTGCCCGGGACTGATCGACATGCATGTTCACCTCCGCGAACCTGGAAGGGAGGAGGACGAAACCATCGCCACCGGCGTGGCTTCGGCGATTGCCGGAGGAGTGACCTCGGTGGCCTGCATGCCGAACACCGAACCGGCCCTCGACAGCCAGTCAGCCGCCGAGTTTGTTATCCAACAGGCCCGGCGTGCCAACCTTGCCAATGTGTTCCCGATCGGGGCCATCACCAAGGGCAGGCAGGGCGGCGAATTGTCTGAAATGGGCGGCCTCGTCCAGGGGGGCGCCGTCGCCTTCACCGATGATGGGACGCCGGTCACCAGTTCGGAAGTCATGCGCAGGGCGATGGAGTATGCGCGCGGCCTCGGAAAAGCCATCCTCAGCCATTCGGAAGACCTTGAGCTCACCAAGGGAGGCGTCATGCATGAAGGCGCTGTATCCGTGCGCCTGGGCCTCAAGGGCATGCCGTCCGCCGCCGAGGAAATCATGGTGTATAGGGAGATCGCGCTCGCTGAAATCACGGGGGCCCATGTTCATATCCTCCACGTCTCCACCGCGGGGAGCGTTGAACTGATCAGGCAGGGCAAGCGGAAGGGCATCCGGGTCACGGGAGAAGCGTGCCCGCACCATGTCACGCTCACCGACGAGTGCCTGGCTTCCTTCGACGCCAACTACAAGATGGCTCCGCCGCTCAGGACAAGCGCTGACATCAAGGCGCTTATAGAAGGCTTGAAGGATGGCACGCTTGAGGTGCTTGCCACCGACCATGCCCCGCACGCCGTCGAGAAAAAAACCCGGGAATTCGACCAGGCTCCCAACGGCATCATCGGGCTGGAAACATTTCTTCCTATATCTGTCAAGGCGTTGATTGAACCTGGACACCTCGACTGGCCGACCATGATCGGAATGATGACGATCGCTCCAGCCAGGGTGCTCGGAATCAACCGCGGCACCCTAGGAAAGGGATCCACCGCGGATGTCACCGTCATTGATCCTCACATCGAATGGACAATTGATTCGGCAAAATTCAAGTCCAAGAGCAGAAACTGTCCATTCAACGGCTGGAAAGTTCGTTCAAGAGCGGAAATCGTGATTGTGGGCGGTGATATCAAGCAGAGGTCAAGCCCGTTGGCCTGAGAGGGGAACCTTGTCCTGAATTTCCAGCTTTCTACGATATAGATGACGGGTTTTGCGGGCTTGTTGCCCGCGAAACAATTGGGAAGACGGTGAGAATCCGTCGCGGGGCCGCCGCTGTAACCGGACTAGAATCCCATCAACACGCTTCCAAGCGCTGAAGCGACGCCACTGGGCCGATGGCCTGGGAAGGCATGATGGGATCTGCGGGGAAGATTCCCCGACAGGACCGGAAGCCAGAAGACCTGCCCGTCCAATCTTGTCGGTTGACCTTCGCCCCGGAACCGGGCGGCAGGATCACGGTCCCCGGCCAAAGCCGGGGTTCGGCCGTTTTCCTCCGCTTCCTCCGGGCACCAGGCCGGCCATGGTTATTTCCCGACTTGGGAAGGCGTAGGAGGAATCAATGATATTTGGCCAGTATTTGCAAGCCAATCGCCGTCATGCTTTCACCCTGATCGAATTGCTTGTCGTTATCGCCATTATCGCGATCCTCATTGGATTGCTGGTTCCGGCTGTTCAGAAGGTGCGGGAAGCCGCCAACCGAATGACATGCTCAAACAACCTCAAGCAACTCACCTTGGCAGTTCTCAACTATGAGGGCACATTTCAGACTCTTCCCCCCAGTTTCACGACGCCCAATCCGTCGAATTGGCCCTACAGCACGACTTACTGGTTCGGGTTGGTTGCCTCGAACAATTCGGTTAATCCAACGGCGGGCATTTTATCTCCTTACTACGAGGGGAACACGAAGGTCCTGGCGTGCCCAAGCCTTCCCCCCAATCAGTTAGCCGGCCAATATAGCGGCTTGACGGGAGGTTACGGCTACAACCGGTGCTTGGGCACCACCTATTGGATCTCACCCAACTGGAACCTGCCCAAGTACCTCACGAGGCGCCTGGCTGAGTTCCAGTCCACATCGTCGACTTTCGTGTTTTCAGATTCGGCCCTGATCAGCACATGGCCATCAGCCAACGCGCAGGAATCCTACGCGCTGGCGTCGCCTTATTCGACGGTGGCAGGCAGTCCCCAACCCACGACCCATTTCAGGCATGCCTCGAGAATCGCCAACGCCTCTTTTCTGGATGGACATGTCGAGTCCCGAAGCGAAGTCGATTTTCCCGACCCGGCGGGATGGCCGGCAACGGCTTCAGCCTTGAGAAAAACCATGGGAATCGGATACATGTCTTCAAGTAATATTCCATTCGACGGCATGAAGGGATCCACCGAGCCGTAAGGCCAGTGGAATCTCCCCAAAAGCATCAGGAAAACTGGATACCATGCAGCCCGATGGATCGTTAAGGTCGTTTCTCCGCTCGAAGATCCACCGGGCAACCGTGACAGAAGCTGAACTTCACTATGAAGGCAGCCTTACGATTGACGGAGCATTGATGAAGGCCGCGGACATCCTGCCTGGCGAGGAAGTCCAAGTTTGGAATGTGACACGGGGAACCCGATTCTCGACATACGCCATCAAGGGCCGCGAATTCTCAGGAACCATCTGCGTCAATGGGGCGGCGGCCCATCTCGCTGGCCCGGGCGACCTTGTCATCGTGGCGACATTCCACTGGATAACCTCGGAGCAAATTAAGGATTATTCGCCGAAAGTGGTTTTTGTTGATCATGAAAACAAGGTTGTCGACCAGCGACCAGAAGTGCCCGGCCCACCTTGCTGAAAATCTGCCGTTGATTCGTTGAAAAAAAACAACCTAAAACTTTGAGATGAATGATGATTCCGCATCACCACAAATCAGATTGCCCCTTAGGAATCAACTTCCCTGTTGGCTATGTGCGCTTCTGATAACCTCTCCACTTTGCATCACAGTATTTTTCCCGTTCGACTTTGTAGATGACGGATGCTTGGTGTACAGGGAAAGCCCGGGAATCGCAAAACGGGTGATGGAAAAGACTTTTTCAGAATTTCACACGCGTGGCCCATTCAGGCCCATGACATGGCTTCACTGGGAATTGCAGGCCGAATTATTCGACCAGAATGCTTGCATGCACCGCTTGGCAAGGTTCGGAATGGCATTCCTCACGGCATGGCTGCTGATGATCTTTTTCAATCAGATGGGGTATTCCAATCTCCCCTCGGCGATTGCCGGCTCAATGCTGATGCTGACGCCATATCGAGGCGAAATATGGCTCAGCCTGGGTTTGACGGAAGCCTTCTTTTTGCCTTATTGCATCTTGTCGTTGATTTCCGCGATCAAGGCCAGTCAATCTCAAACCATTTCCATCTGGGATATGGCCGCATGGGTCTGGGCCACATTGGCGATCGCATGCAAGAATACGAGTGTGGCCGTTATCCCGGCTTTGCTTCTCCTGCGCGCATGGCCCATCGGCGCCTCATTGACACCATGGAATGTTCGGGGGCCATTATGCTTTCTCGCAAGTCCGGCGATATTCTTTATCGCCCATCTAATAGCCTTCAAGCTGGACCCTACACCAAAGGAATATTCAACCTCATTACCCGGATTTGGGCATTTCCTGGCATGGGCAAGGGCGCTGTCCAGGGCCAGTGCTCTTGAATTCATTGGGCCAGGGCTTTTAATCATCCTTTCATCGATTTTCTTCGGCTCAAGGCAACTCTCCCAAGGCCAAGGTTTCAGCAGAATATTTGCAACATCATTTCTGCTGATTTTTTTTGGAGTTGGGGTTCACATTCCCATCAATGGCGTTTCAGGAAGGTACTCGGCAATACCGGGTATTGGTCTTGATTTGATCATTGGCTTCGCCATCCAGAAATCCCTTGATTCCAAGCTTTCATCCATTTCGAAGTGGGGACTGGGTCTGGTAATGGCTGGTATCATAATTGCCCTCATCACGGACTTGAATAAAGGTTTGAAGCAATCGAACAGGTCATCGTTGCTGTGGGAGGCTGTCAGCTATGTCGAAAACCATTGTGATGACCAATCTCAATGCCAATGGTTGGCTGAGGGTAAGCCCGAAAAGAACAATCTTGGAAAATCAGAAGGAATACACATGGGTTGGCATTTGAAAAATCGCGGAATTTATAAGGGTTCCTTCAAGACATGCGACGATTGGCCGGACATGCGAACAGCTTCAACCGTCATAACAACCAGTTCATCGCATCCTGAGGGTTGGAACCTGGAAATGACGCTCGAACCTTCCAGCAGATTGCCACATTTTGATGAAAAACTGCGAATTTATTCAAACAAGGAGATTAATCAGTGATGAAATCACGACCAAAAATCAGCGTTGTAATTCCATTGTTCAATGAGCAGGAGAACATCCCGGAATTGCACCGAAGGCTCAGGTCGGCCCTAAACGCGCTGCCAATTTCGTACGAACTTCTGTTCGTGAACGATGGCAGTTCGGACTCAACGGGCGAAATGATCAAAAGCCTTTCAGTTTCTGATGAAAATGTCGTGGGAATTCAGCTCAGTAGAAATTTTGGTCATCAGGCAGCCGTATCGGCT
>JAGWVO010000309.1 GCA_018970845.1 Planctomycetota bacterium | reverse complement strand
AAAAACGGGAATCCTCCTTAAACTGGGAAATGCACAGAAACGCATTTAAAAATGCTTCTTGAACAACATCCTGTGAATCCTCCGCATGACCCAAAACGTGGTAAATCGTGTTGAACAAACGGGTTTGATGCTGGGAAACCAAAAGGCAGAAGGCTTCGGAATCACCCGATTTGGCTTTCTGTATCAATTCATGCTCGCCGGGAGGCTCGGCACCCGGCGAAGAACCGCTTGATTTCCCAACATGGATCGCCACGGGGTCCATCCGTTGCCCCACCCTGATAATTGTCGTGGCTTGGGCGAAAATAGTTCCAATTAATACTACCCGACCTGCCGCTTTCAGATGCTGACTCGCCAACAAATTCGCAAACAATCACCACTAACATGAATTCATACGGACACCTTCACCATGAGCAGGAATTCATGATTGCCAAACCATCCTCCCCAGACGATTCACCGGTCCTTTGCGTCAGGGGAGCTCGCGAGCACAATCTTCGTGGAATCAACCTCGATTTGCCTAAAGGAAAGCTGATTGTTTTCACCGGTGTGTCCGGGTCCGGAAAATCCTCGCTGGCGTTTGACACTCTTTATGCTGAAGGTCAAAGGCGTTATGTGGAGTCACTATCCAGTTACGCCCGCCAATTCCTCGGTCAATTGCCCAAGCCGGATGTTGATTTGCTGTCGGGCCTGAGCCCCTCGATCAGCATCCAGCAGAAATCGGCAAGCAGAAATCCGAGGTCAACTGTCGGAACCATCACGGAAATTCATGATTTCCTCAGGGTGTTGTTCGCCAGACTTGGCGATTCCCATTGCCCCGAATGCGGAGAACCCATTGCCGGGCAAGGCAGGGAGCAAATCCTTGCAAGGCTTGAATCCCTGCCCGTGGGTACCCAAATCCTGGTCTTGGCTCCCCTGGTCAAGGGGCAAAAGGGCGAATTCAAGGATTTGTTCGAGGAATTGAGAAAAAAAGGTTATTTACGAGCCAGAGTGGATGGCAATATCTGCAGGCTCGATGAGGATCCTCACCTTGACCGGAAAATCAAGCACTCGATCGAGGTCGTCGTCGACCGCGTCGCTGTGAGCCCGGAAAACCGCTCGCGCCTGGCGGAATCTGTCGAATCGGCATTATCAGTTGGCAAAGGGGAAATGCTTGTCTCGAATCTTGCCCCGGAAAGCCTGAAATCCAGTGCCAAAAAGCGCCTTGAAAATGAAGACATCCTGTTTTCCTCAAACCATGCATGCACTTCCTGCGGTGTCAGCTATCAGGAACCAACCCCTCAACTATTCAGCTTCAACAGTCCATCAGGAATGTGTGTCGACTGCGATGGCCTGGGCGAGTGCCATTCGTTCGATCCCGATCTTCTAATTCCCGACCAAGATAAAAGCTTCCGATCGGGAGCTGTGGTGATATTGGGAAAACTGGCCTCGATGGGCCGGTGGAGGAGGCATATCTACGAGGGTGTTGCGAATTCTCTCGGCATCGACATGAAACAGCCATGGAACCGATTGCCCGACCAGCATAAAAACTGGCTCCTTCACGGATCAGGTGACCATCACATTACCTTTACATGGAAGCAACGGGGAGGCACCGTTTGGAAACATGGTGGTGTGTGGGAGGGAATCATTCCTCAACTCAAGGCGAGTTACCGAAAAGCCACGGCCGGTCCGCGAAGAATGCAACTTGAAAAGTACATGCGAATCAAGCCTTGCTTCGCTTGCAAAGGAGCACGGCTGAACGCGCAGGCACGCGCCGTTCGAGTCGCCGGGGCGACGATCGTGGATGTTGAATCCTGGCCGATGAGCCGGGTTCACCAATGGCTGCACCCTGACCATGGTGGATTGGCCAATTCTTTGTCCAAATCCAAGGCATCGATCGCCACAGAACTGCTCAAGGAAATCCGCGGCCGTGTCGGATTCCTGATGGATGTCGGATTGCATTACCTGACCCTTGACAGGTCGGCGCCAACCCTCTCGGGTGGTGAGACGCAGAGGATTCGGCTGGCCGGACAGATCGGCTGCGGCCTCGTTGGCGTGCTTTACATCTTGGATGAACCAAGCATCGGCCTTCATCCCAGGGACAACGACAGGCTCATTCGAAGTCTCTTGCGCCTGAGAGACCTTGGAAACACAGTAATCGTTGTCGAGCATGATGAAGACACGATGCGCGTGGCCGACTGGGTGGTGGATTTTGGTCCGGGACCGGGTGTCAAAGGCGGGCATATTGTCGCGGAAGGCCCCCTACCCTCGCTGCTTGCCCATCGCGACAGCCTCACCGGACAGTTCCTTTCCGGCCGCCGCTCGATCCCCATTCCCGCCGAGCGCAGGAAAGGAACTGGTAAATCCCTCACGATTTTTGGAGCCAGACATCACAACCTCAAGAATGTCACGGCGCGATTTCCTTTGGGCACATTTCTCTGCGTTACCGGAGCGAGTGGTTCCGGCAAGAGTTCGCTTGTCAACGACATCCTCCGCCATGCGTTGGCCGTGGCAAACGACCAGACTGAAGAGGACGGAATGGATGCACCGGCATCATGCGCTGGCGACCACGACAGGATTGAAGGCACAGATCAAATCGACAAGGTGATTTGCATCGACCAATCGCCGATTGGCCGAACCCCGAGGTCGAATCCGGCCACTTACATCAAGCTGTTTGATGAAATCAGGGATATTTTTTCGCTCACGAGCGAGGCCAAGGCCAGGGGATACGCGGCGGGAAGGTTCAGCTTCAACCGTCCCGGCGGAAGGTGCGAGTCATGCGAAGGAAACGGATCCACAAAGCTTGAAATGGATTTCATCGCCGATGTCTGGCTTTCCTGCCCTGTTTGTGAGGCAAAGCGATACAACCACGAAACCCTCCAAGTCCGATTCAAGGGGAAGAACATTCATGATGTGTTGGAGATGGATGTCGGCTCGGCGCTGGAGCACTTCTCATCCGTGCCTCGGATCAGGGAAATGCTGGAAACCCTCCAATCCGTGGGCCTCGATTACATAAGGCTTGGCCAACCCGCCCCCACCCTCTCGGGCGGTGAGGCCCAGAGGGTCAAATTGGCCAGGGAACTCACCCGCAAAGGCACAGGAAAAACCTTATACATCCTTGACGAACCAACGACTGGTTTGCATTTCGAGGACATCCGCAAATTGCTTGAAGTTCTGCATAAGTTGGTTGATGCGGGAAACACCGTCGTTGTCATCGAACACAACCTCGATGTCATCAAGACCGCTGACTGGATCATCGACATGGGTCCGGATGGTGGAGGCGGGGGTGGAGAAATCGTGGTTGAGGGGCCTCCTGAAACCATAGCCCGATGTTCATCCTCCTTCACGGGGTTGGCGCTCGCTCCCGTACTTGGAATGCGAAAACCTCGCCGAAAATCATCGCCAAAGTTGTCGAAAAACGCTCCAACCGCGAAGGCTGAACCCCTAAACAAGATCGTTGTCAAGGGAGCTTCCCAACACAATCTGGCGCATGTCGACCTTGAATTGCCCAGGGGCAAGACCACGGTTTTTTGCGGTCCGAGCGGATCCGGTAAATCTTCACTGGCCCTTGACACGATCTATGCCGAGGGGCAGCGCCGCTACATTGAATCGCTGTCAAGCTATGCCAGGCAGTTCCTCGGACAGGTTGGCAAGCCACGATTCGACCAGATCACCGGCCTTAGCCCGGCGATCAGCATCGAGCAGAAAACCACGAGTAGGTCGCCCCGTTCAACCGTCTCGACGGTGACGGAAATTCACGACTACCTGAGAGTCTTGTACTCAAGGCTCGGAACAATCCATTGCCCAAAGTGCCGATTGCCGGTGGGTGCTCGTTCCACCGATGAAATCATCAACGCGATCCTTTCAATGCCCTCGGAATCCAAGGTTTACATCGCCGCCCCCATTGAACGAAAGGGCCAGGAAACACATCAGGAACTGCTTGATTCACTCAGGCGCGATGGCTTCACCCGGGTGAGAATCAATGGCTCAACCACGCTGATTGATGAGGCGCCGGCCATCGACCACAGGCGGAAGCATTCCATCGAGGTCATTGTTGACAGGTTGATCCTGCGATCAATCCAAAGATCGAGGCTTGCCGACAGCGTTGAGAAAGCTCTTTCGATTGGAAAAGGTGTCTTGCGTCTCATTAAGGTGGATGATGCCAAGCCTGAAAGCGCTTGGCATTCCGATCAATTCAGCCGAATCCTTTCATGCCCGGGTTGCGGAAGGGGATATGAACGCCTAAACCCGCACCATTTTTCTTTCAACAGCCCGCTGGGATGGTGCCCATCATGCGAGGGCTTGGGCACGCAAAAGGGAACCCAGGCAAAGTTGGTTTTCCGCGACACCGGCCTAAGTATCAATGACGGTGTTCTTGCCGTTTGGCCTGACCTCAAGGCCGATCCGACCTTCGCTCTCATCGCGAGTGGATTGGCCAAACATGCTGGTTTTTCGCTGGATTCCCCCTGGGAAACGCTAAGCCCGGCGGCCAAGTCGATCATCATCGATGGGGCCGGCGAGGAGTGGCTTGAATTGCCCGGCGAAATGAAGGGAACGAAATTCCAATACAAGGGCATCAATCCCGCCATGGCCGCGCTTGCGCGAACAAGTCCTGCGATCAGGGAGAGACTCGAGGCCATGGTCCCGATCCGGTTCATTTTTTCCTCAAGCACTCCGTTCAGTTGCGGCGA
>JAGWVO010000308.1 GCA_018970845.1 Planctomycetota bacterium | reverse complement strand
ACGACGGGGCTATTGTGGGTGAGCAACACCCTGAGCAACCCGCTGGTGTTCATACCGCTGGGGCTCGTCATTTCCCTTGGATTCGGGGCGTTTCAGGCGTGGTCATCCAGCTCCAAGGGCCGCTACCAGCTTGACGCGCTCAGGCTCAAGGTTCCCGGGGCCGGGCGCATATACCTGAGCCTGGCCCTGGCGCGCTTCACACGCATTTTGGGAACGATGCTGTCCAATGGCATTCCGATCCTCCAGGCCCTGAGGATCGCCAAGGATTCCACAGGCAACCGGGTGCTTGCCGAAGCCATCGAGCAATCCGCCGAGAATGTGAAGGGGGGAGACTCCCTGGCGACGCCCCTGATCAACTGCAGGTTTTTTCCGCGGGACATCGTGGAAATGGTGTCGGTTGGCGAGGAATCCAACCAGCTGGAAAAAGTTCTCGTGGATGTCGCGGACGGCTTGGAGAAACGAACCTCGAGGGAACTCGAGCTTTTCGTGCGATTGCTCGAACCGTTGATGCTGGTGGTGATGGCTGGGTTGGTCCTGCTTGTGGTGGCGGGCCTTCTTTTGCCTATCTTCCGGATGAGCAGTGTGATTGAGTAGAGTTCCCCTGCTCACCCGATTTTAATCGTTGGTGGGCTAGAAATGAGAAACTGTTGATAGCGAACCATCCCCTGGTTCAAGGAGACTCTCCCGTGATCTGTGCCCCCTCCCGAAATCGCCGTAACCGGCGCCGGGCCGCCTTCACCCTGCTCGAGGTTCTCGTGGTTGTCGCCATCATCGTGATGCTCGCCGGAATGGCAGTGGGCGTCATGAGTTACCTCGAGCGGGCCCGGGAAGACACCGCGGTGATCAACGCCTCGACCGTGAAGAAGGCCCTGCTTGATTACAAGATTCGAAATGGCGAATGGCCCGGTTCCCTGAACGATCTGGTGAATGAAGGCACCCTGCGAGCCGACAACCTGATGGATCCGTGGAAGCAGATGTATCAATTCGAGCAGGGAGCCAGCGGCCGTGACGATGATGTGGTGGTGTTCACGACCCACAACAACAAGAGGCTTCAATCGAAGAACTGATCCATGTGCCTGTCATTTCCGACAACGGGTGAGCGCGGGCCTCGGCTGAACCGCCGGGCCTTCACCTTGTTGGAGATGATGCTGGTCATGGCCCTGGTGGCGATGCTGGCTTCCCTGATCGTGCCGGGCATCCGCAACTTCTACAAAGGCGAGAAGTTGATGGCGGCTACGGACGGCGTGCGCGCCGCCGCCGCCCAAGCCCGCCTCCACGCCATTGACGAGGGCATTCCCTACCGGCTGAGCGTGGTTCCCGGCAGGGGAAATTACCGCGCGGCGCCAGATACCAACGAGGCTTGGAACCAGGGCGCCCAAGGAGAATATCCAACGATCGAGGGTGTGGTTCCTCCCGACATCGCCCTGCGGGTTCAATCCCAGGGGCAGGCGATTTCGGTCGATTCCGAAGAGGAATCGGCCGTCTCCTTCGATTTGGGCGATGTGCCCGAGGATGCCTGGTCCGTGGTGGCCGTGTTCCGGCCCGACGGCACGGCGGACAGGACCGTTGAGATCATCTGCAGCACCGCCCACAGCCTTCCCCTTTCGATCACCCTCAGGGGGTTGACGGGCACGACATCCGTCCGTCGGCTTGGACCGGGGGCGAGCCCCCAGCAGGGTGCCCCATGAGGCCAACAGTTTCTCGCCTGGCCCGGCGAAAAGGCATGAGCCTCCTGGAGCTGATTGTTTCGACGGCCATCTTTTTCCTCTCGCTTGTGGCCATTTACAGCCTCCTTGACATCAGCCAGAGGAGCGGGATCCGCGCCCGCCAAAGGGGCCAGGCGTTGAGGGTGTGCCAGGCGCGCCTGGCCGAACTCACGGCCGGTGTGCTCCCACTTGAATCAGCCAACGGCAACGACGAGCAAGCCGCGGATTACCAGTGGCAGATCTCGATTGAGAACCAGTCTGACGCGGGTGGAACGCTCGTGAAGGCGACCGTGGTTGCCTTTCACGCCAACGAACCCAGGGACAGCCGCGTTTCGCTCACACAAATCCTCCTGGATCCATCCTTTGTCGGCAGCCTGATGGACGCCGTGCCCGATCCCGCGCTTGCCAGCGCCATGGAAGAGCCTACGGATGCTTCCTCCGGTTCTTCGGGTGCCAGCGCCGGGGCGTCATCCACGGGTGGCTCGGGCGGTTCCGGAGGCGGCGGTTCCTCGGGAGGATCCAGTTCCCGTTCCTCGGGCGCCTCGGGCGGTTCCAGCCGGGGAGCTTCCTCCTCAACCACCGGCAGGGGAGGATCTTCCGCTTCAGGCTCAACCGGTTCTAGCGGTGGTTCGGGAAGCGGCGCCGCCACGGGAGGTTCGGGGTCAACCGGTCGTGGAACATCGTCCGGTGGAACTTCACCGGCTTCCGGAGGTTCCACCGGTGGTGGTTCGTCAGGTGGATCGCGCGGCGGCGCCGCCGGGGGTGGCCGATGACGCTCCGCCCCGCCCGCCGCCATGGTTTCACGCTCATCGAGTTGCTGCTTTCCGTGGCGATCTGCATGGTCCTGCTCGGAGGGCTCTACTTCGCCGTTGATATCCAGGTGAAGACAACCCGTTCAGGCCGCGAGGTCGTTGACGAGGAGATGGTGGCCCGCGCCGTGCTTGATTTGATTTCCCGCGACATCGAGTCGACCATCACCCTGAATCATCCGTTCAAGTTCCGAAAAGGAAACGCCACTTTCGCCAGCAACACTTCAAGCGCTGAACAGTCAACGCAAGACAGCCCATCCAGCGGAACCGGTTCCAGCGGTTCCAGCGATTCCACGGATTCCAGCGGATCGACAGGCGATGCCAGCGAGGAGACGCCGGCCACTTCGGTCTACCTGCCTCCCGGGGTGGTAGGGTTCCCTGACGCGATGAACCTGTACAGCCGCAAGGCGCCGGTGCACACCGATCCCAAGAACGCCCTTGGCGGTCCGGGAGGGCAAGGCGACTTGCGCCGAGTGTGCTATTACATGGCGCGTCTTGGCACTCCCGAGGAAGCCCTCGTGCGCTATGAAGTGACCCAACCGCTCTCGGCGCAGGGCCTCGACACGGGGCTGATGCCGCAGGACGACACGGCGCCCATCGTTGCCGAAGAGGTTCGCGCCGTGCGATTCTTCTACCATTCCGGGCCGGGCGGTTCATGGGTGGAGCAGTGGGACAGCCGTTCCCTCGATTACGACGATCTCACGCCCGTGGGGCCGCCGCGCGCGGTGCGGGTGGAAGTGGACATTGAAATGCCTGCCCGTCCAGGCCGCGACCCGGTGAGCAGGACCTACTCACGGGTGGTCGTCATTCCCACGGGCAATGTCCCCTCGATCCAGACCCGGCCGGAGGGCGGCACATGAGGGTCGGCAGGCAACGATATGGGGCGCCGGGATTCAGGAAGGCTTTCGTCCTCCTGACCGTCCTTGTTGTCGTCGCTTTCCTTGCCTTGGCGGCCTACCGCTACAACGACCTGATGACGGCGGAATACCTTGCGTCCGCGGGGGCCCACCGGGCGGCGCAGTCCCGCGCCCTGGCGGAATCGGGCATATTTGTCGTCCTTGGAAAGCTTGCCGCTGGGGAAACCTTGCCCCAAGGTCCCCAGCAGGTGGAACTCGACCCGCAATCACCGGGCCTCACCGGATCGTATGAACTGGTGGAATACGACGAGGAATCATCCCGCTGGAACATCAACGGCCTGATGGACCAGGACTCCTCCGGCGGAGCCCTGAAGAAGGTTCTCGAGAGGGCGCAATCGGCCATACCCGATCTCGATTCCACCATCATCTCGTCCATCATTGATTGGCTCGATGAGGACGATGAAGCCTCCGACCAGGGCGCCGAGAACCAATATTACATGGCTCTTGAATCTCCCTATCGATGCAAGAACGGGCCCCTCGACACCATGGACGAACTTCTTCTCGTGAAGGGAGTCACCCGCGAACTGCTCGACGGCAACGGCATTACCCCAGGTCTCAAGGGACTGTTCACGGCCAACGGGCGGAATGTGAACTACGACCCTGCCGATGCGACAATCGTCCACCCCAACAGCATCGACTTGGCCACGCTTGAGGAACAACTCAACCTGAATTTCAGCAATGAGGCCCTGACCCAGTTCATTTTGGCCTACAGGCTTTACGGCGGTTCCTCTTCGCGATCCGTACCCACACCCGGTTCGTCGAGCGGTTCCTCCGGGTCGGGAGGAGGTTCGGGCTCCGGCGGTTCCTCCGGATCGGGTGGATCATCCGGGCGGGGTGGTTCCAGTTCGGGAAGGGGTGGCGGCGCGCCCGCGGCGGTTCCTGTGGATCCGTTGACGCTGGTCAAGCAACAGATCGACAAGGACAAGCAGGCGAACTTCTTCAGGCGCCTCAAGAAGGTGAGTTCGATCTTCGATCTCGTGGCCGCCAGCGTTTCCGTCACGGTGCAGAACGGCCGGCAATCGATGACGGTTCCACTGCCCAGCCCGCTGAAGGATCCCGCTTTCGCGATGGAAATGCTGCCCCAATTGTTCAGCTACATGAGCACGGCTCCCGAACCGACATCCGCCGAGGAGGTCGAGATGCCGGCGAGGCTGAATGTGAACACCGCGCCTCCCGAAGTTCTGGCCCTGTTGCCCGAGCTTGAACCATCCGACATCGAGTTGATCGCGGGA
>JAGWVO010000307.1 GCA_018970845.1 Planctomycetota bacterium | reverse complement strand
CAATCGGGAGTGAGCTTCGGCGTACAAGGACGAGTCGGTCGGAGATGAATCAAGGTCCTGCTTTTGCAGGTATGGATGTGGATTGGCCGCAATGTAGTGATATTGGAGATACCTGTCAGCCGCGGAAGCCGGTATGAACTGCTCAAGAACCGGTTCGGCATCCAACTGCCTGGCCAACTCGGGAAGGAAGGTGTTCCTGTAAAAATCCCTCAGTTTCGCCTCCTGGTCGGCATTCAAGGCCTTTGACGACAAATCCCTGTAAGCCTGCTTGAACGCGCGCATCCCCTCGAGGGCCATTTGGCTATCCGACATCGAAATGACCTGATCCTTCAGGGAGCCAAGCATCGCCTTGAGTGTGTTCGTCTTGGAAACCTGAATTCCCTTGAGCTGGTTTTCCACCGCTCGGTTCAGGGCGTTTTTTCCACTGGTGTAGCCAATGAACGCCATCATTCCGATGGAGGAGAGGCTGACCAACAGGAGCAGGAGTATGAGTTTCGACTGGATCCCCAAACGGTCTAGGCCGAGCATGCGCATCCCCAAAATCATGTGCGATGATTGGAAATCTTAACAAATCGCACCCGATCCATCACGCGCCTGTTCCCAAGGTCGCGTTTATTTGTGTGCCCGCGAATTGACGAAGTGGCTTGGCTGCCATGGGGGATTGGAAGGCCTGCATGGTGGCAAGGAACCGGACTGGCTGGTAAGTTAATCATTCAGTCACGGGTCAATAGCCATGCCAGTTCCTGTCCCACCCGGTGAAGATCATCTTCGCGGGGCCATTGAATCCGGAGTAGAAACACTCATCGGGATCGGCCGGCAGTTCCATGATTTCCGTTGGTCGCTGGGCACCAGCAGCAACTACAGCATCGTGATCCAGCGCGAACCGTTGCGGCTGCTTCTGACGGCTTCAGGCAAGGACAAGGGAGGCTTGTCCCACCACGACTTCGTGGTTGTGGATGGCACGGGCCGCTCCCTGGTTCCCGGCCCCGGGAAGCCTTCCGCCGAGACGGGACTTCATACATTGTTGGCCGAACTACCGGAGACGGGTGCCGTGCTCCACACGCATTCCGTATGGGGAACGCTTCTTTCCGACCGTCATGGCGAAGCCGGCTTCATCATCGAAGGTTTCGAGATGCTCAAGGGACTCGAGGGAATATCAACCCATGAGGTTCGCAAGCATGTCGAGGTTTTCGCCAACGACCAAGACATCGCCAGGCTTGCCGCGCGTGTCCGTCCCCGGCTTTTGGATTCATCGAGTCCACTGACTCACGGGTTCCTCATCGAGAGGCACGGCATGTACACATGGGGAAGGGATGTCTTCGCAGCCCGGCGCCATGTTGAAATTTATGAGTTTCTTTTCGAGGTTCTCGCGCGGAAGCTGCAAATGTCCTAGGCAGCGCTTATTGGCAAGGAGTTGAAGCATGGCGATCGTTCTTGTTCCCGATGAAAACCGAAAGATCGAGGGTGCCGAAGCCATAGGCGCTTTCCTGAAGCCGTTTGGAATCTGGCATGAACGATGGGATTTGGAGGAGCGCGTCAGCCCGGATGCTCCCGCCGAGGACATTCTCTCCGCTTACAAGCCGGAGATCGACAGGCTCAAGGAGGCGGGCGGATACATCACGGCCGATGTGATGCAGGTGAGTCCCGCCACCCCGAACCTCGACGCGATGATGGAAAAATTCAAAAGTGAACATACCCACGCGGAGGACGAGGTCCGATTCATCCTCAAGGGGGCGGGACTCTTCCACATCCATCCCGAGGGTGGCCCTGTGTTCGCCATCCAGGTTGAGGCCGGCGACTTGATCAATGTTCCCAAGGGAATCAGGCATTGGTTCAACCTGTGTTCCGACAAGACAATACGGGCCATTCGGCTGTTCCAGAACCCGGCGGGTTGGACACCTGTCTATGAGGCCCAGCCCGTGAGCGGACGATACCAGCCATTGTGTTTCGGCCCGGCCTATGTCGCCTCATTGCCAGCCGATGGCAGGCTTACTGTCTGATGACCGCGGGACAACGAGTCCGGCTTTCTTGCCGTTTCGCCCTCCTTGACATCGAAGGAACGGTTTCCCCGTTGTCATTCGTGCGCGATGTGATGTTTCCCTTCGCGGCCGAAAGGCTGGCGGAATTCATCAATGCATCCTGGGGAAGCCCTGAACTCAAGGAGGTGGCCCGACAGGTGGGAGTCGACCCGGGCGTGCCCGTTGCCACCACGCCCGGGGCCTTGATCGAATCGTGTAGAGCCATGATGGCCAGGGACGCCAAGGCCACCGGACTCAAAAGCCTGCAAGGAATGATTTGGGACCGCGGATTCCGCTCAGGGGATATACGACCTCCCCTTTTTGACGACGTTCCAAGCGCCTTGGCTTCATGGAAGAGGGCCGGAATCGGGCTGGGGATTTATTCAAGCGGCAGCGTGGCCGCGCAGTTGCAGTTCTTCCGCCACTCACTGGCAGGCGACATGACTCCCTTGTTCTCCAGTCATTTCGACACAACGATCGGTTCCAAAAGGCAGGCCGAAAGCTATGGCGCCATCGCCCGGGAACTTGGCCGCCATCCTGAAACGATCGCTTTTTTTTCCGATGTTTCAGGCGAACTTGACGCCGCCTTGTCAGCCGGAATGCGAACGGTGTTCCTGCGAAGGCCGGGCAACAGCCCCGATGACCCGGGAGCCCATCCCGTTATTGATGATCTTGGATTGATTGAATGGATTTAGCGCGACGGCAGTTTGAGGCCCTGGCGTATCGCCAGTTCCGCCTCCCGCAGGGTATCGATTCCCACACCCTGCCCCTTGGGACTGCGCCAGACCACCTGCCCGGATTCATCCACAAGAACGAGGCTGGGGAAACTGTGGACATCAAACTGCCTCCTCACCGGGCATGAGTCACCGGTGCCAATGAGGCTGATATAGTTCATCCCCTTGCGGCTTTGCGTGTCGCGGACCCGCGCGGCCTGTTCATTGAAGGAACCGGGTTCGTAAGCCAGGCCGACCACCTGCAGGCCAAACCGCTCATACATGGAGTTCAGCTTGTTCATGTGGGGCACCGACCTCATGCAGGGCATGCAGTCGGAATACCAGAAGTCGAAGAGAACAAGTTTTCCCCTGCGATCACTCCTGAAATTCCAGGGGTTGCCATTCACATCCCGGAGGACGAGGGTTTCCAGGCGGCTGCCCACAAGCACGCACGCGGGCGGATTGACGGTATTGCCTGGCAAATCGAGTGATGGTCCGCCCGAGGCGGGGATGCTGAGCACTGGATTACTCATGACCAGCCTGTCGTCACGAGTCATGAGTTCGGGGCGCATCGCGGCATTCGTGGCCGCGGGTGGATCAAGCGGTCGGGGGGGGGCTGAGGAGGCTGGCGCAACAGGTTCAATAGGGGCTGGATTGGCGGTGTCGGCGGGGTTCGTTGCCGGCACGGGCGGTTGTAGTGCGGCCGGAGGAGGCTTGATGGGTGCCGACCTCTCTGGCAGCGGATTGGGTTCCGGAGGGGGAGGCGTGTCGCTTCCCGCCAAGTCCTCGGCAATGAAGATCGTGAGTCGGGGATCGGGTGGACGCGCCACGACGGTTCCGCTGAAAAGGCGGGTGCCATCCTTTTGGCGCGCGACCAACTGATAGGAGCGTCCCGGCTTGAGTCCCTGAATGATGAAATAGCCCTTCGAGTCGGCCATGACTTCCACCCGAGCACCTGAAGGGGCCCCGGGAGATTCCTGAAGGTCAACCACCTGAATGGCGGCGCCAGATGGTCGGCGGTTAAGTCGATCCAACACTTGACCGGCGAGCAATCCGCTTGCGGCTTGAGCCTCCAAGGAGACGCGAGTGCCCGAGCCGGGAGGCGGTGCGGATGTTCCGGGCTTGGGAAAGTTTCCTGGAGGCGCCGGGCTCGCTCCAGGCAGGGCGGGCGGGGGCGTTTTTTGCCCCGACCCGACGCAGCCCGCCAAGGCCACCCCAAGCGACATGCCAATCAGCCAGCGATTGCGCGCCACGGGCACCATCCCGACCCAAGGAACCAAGGAATATGTCCGGTCCAAGAGGACACTGAGGGCTTATTCCCTCGAAAGTCCACCGGGTCAAGAAAACTTGAGCCGAAGTTTGAAATCTTCAAAAAGAGGCGGTGCCGAACCCGGCAAAGTCGTTTCGACCGTCAATGTTTGCCGGTTTTTCTTCGCCCGCGGACGCTTTCCGGGAAGAGTTGCTCCTGAAGGAGATTGCCCGCCGAGTCGAAAGGAAGGGAGGCCAATTTCCCATGACGACGCAAGTGCCCGATCGATGCCGATTCCTCCCAGAGTTTCGGGCTCACCCACAGGGTCTCCAACTCCAGTGTGTTCGGAATGATCGCGATTCGCAGTTCCTCCATGCGGGGCTGCCAGCTGGTTATGATTCCCTGCTCGATGCAGGTGGTGTCATTGCTAAAGCCAATTGGAAGTTTCGATCGCCAGAGGAAGCATGCCGTGAGGTTGTTCATCCTGAACGGCACCGGGTCGATGGAAGCCAGCAGGCGTTCCGTTGTCAGGTCGGCGATTCCAACACCCGTTCCGTTTCCATGGCTTTCCGGTGAAAGGTCGAGGCAGCACATTCGCGTGATGCAGGGGGTGGGATCCTCCGGTTGTGTTTCGATGAGCAACCTTCCCACCACATTGGGATCAATACCAGCCCCGGAGTAGTTCTTTCCAATTTCGCCA
>JAGWVO010000306.1 GCA_018970845.1 Planctomycetota bacterium | reverse complement strand
TCATGCCCATTCCAGCGATCCTTATGCTTGCACTGGCGCAGTCCGCTCCCCCGGCGGAACTCGCGGCCAACCAGGCTATTCCCGGACCTTTTCATCCGCTGATCCTCAACGGGAACCTTGCCGGCCGATACCACTGCCCCCTTTCGGACTTCGGATCCAGGCCCTTCGCGCTTGTGCTGGTCAGGGGAACCGATGTTCCGGAAGGCTTCAAGGAAATGCTGGGAGAACTCGACGCCTTGGTGGCGAAATCAAGCCCCGCGGCACTCCGAAGCGTGGTGGTTTTCGTCGAGGACAAACTCGCCATGCCCCTTTACCTGGCCAACGCGGAGCGGAAGGCCGCCCGTGACAAGATCGACACGGCCCTGGGGTTTGCCGCCGAACCGAAGATGGACAACAAGAATCCCTACCCCAGCATCTTTGTCGGGCTCGACAGCGCCGAGTTGCTGAAGTCCTATCCGATTCCCGAAGGTGCCGCGGCGGTCGCGATCTTGGCGCGTGACTACAAGGTGAAGTCGGTTGAAAAGATTCCTGATGGCCAACTCAACGCCGAGAAGTGGAAGTCGCTTCTGGAGACCATTGACTCCAAGCTCGTCGACAAGACCCTGGCCCCGGTGATCCGCCCCCGACTCAAGCCCAGGGCCCCGGTCGCGGAACCTCCGGCGGCACCCCCACCCGCCACGCAGTGACTTGGAAAACCCGTTCGGATTGGTGGCCCACAATACCCCCGCGGGCCACTCCCGTCCGACAGCGATCCTCCTACCCCGGTGAAGGCTCCGGCCTTACAATGACGCTGATTCAATTCAAGCGCGCCTTTCCGCGCCTCGACCGGATACGGAGTCCGCAGGGCCATGAAAAACTGGGGCTGGATCGTGGCGGGATTGGCGCTGGTGGCCTTCGTGTTCGCCATGAGCTTCGTGGCCCAGTTCAATCCCGAATCAGGCAAGGGGCAAGTGGCCTCGGTATCGTCGAGCCAGGCTGATTCGAAGCCGCTGGAACCACGATTCGCCACCCGGCAAGTCCCCGATGGCGACTCCGAGCCGATACCACAGGAGCAATACAACCCCGGCCACCAGGATTACTGGTTCATCAACCCGCACCCGACCGCCATCCGGTTCGGGCTGGAAGGCAAGAAATGCACCTGCACAGGCGTGAAGGTGTTCACGATTCCCCCCGACCACCCCTGGTGGAAGGGTGATGGCGCGGCCTTCGTGAAGGACGGACAACCCCAGGTCGAGGAATTGCAGCGGCAATGGAAATCCCCAGCCGTTCTCGGCTTGTCCCAGTCGATCGAGGGGCTGGAACTGCTTGGCAGGACGGAATCGGCATCGCCCCCGGCCGTGGAACTGGCTCCCGGCCAGGCAGGCTTCCTCCGCATGGGATGGAAAAACGAAAAGATCCAACGCGATGTCATGAGCGCGACCTTGTGGCTCGGCAAGCCCGAGAACCGGGACCGGATCCGCATCGAGGCGGCGATCCATACCCATCCCGTCCTTTATGTCCTCGAGGATTACATCGACTTGGGAACGCTCAACGCGTCCGACCGCAGCCAGGCCTCGGGAAAGCTCACGGTCGTCCTGCCAACGCGGGAGAAACTGCCTGTCAACGCCATGATCCTGAACCCCTCGGCACGCGACAGGGTGAAACTCGGGGAGGCGTCGCCGATCTCGGGTGAGGCCCTCGGGGCGCTTCGAAAGGAAACCCGCGTGCCGGTGAAGGCGGCGTTCACGATCCCGATCAAGGCGACCTGGAAGATCCCGGGGGAGGAGTATCCGGAGATCGGCCCGTTCATCAAGCGCGTGGAGGTTGTGACCTCGGATCCCGGCGTGAACCTCCAGGCCCAGCGGTCATCTCCCGTGCGGGTTGTCGGAAAGGTCGAGGGTGACATCGAGGTGGTCGGCACGAACGAACGGGGCCATGTGATGCTGAACAGGTTCGAAAGGCAGGAAGGGGCGCGGGCGGAGGCGGCCCTCGAGACCCGGGAGGCCGGCCTGACGCTCAAGGTCGACCGGTCGCGCACGGCACCTTTTCTGGAGGCCCAGATCGACAAATCACCCAAGCGCTCTGGTGACCGTTTCCGCTGGCGATTGCTCGTAAAAGTAAATCCAGGAACGGTTTCCGGAGAATTCCCTCGTGGCCTGGATCCGAATCCGGCCTATCGCGACAGCGCCGTTTATGTGACGATTGAGGGACAGGCCTCAAGAACCGTGAGAATTCCGGTGGAGGGCCGCGCCGATAACTGACTGACCGAATCCTCTCCGGGCATGGAAGGCCCAAGGCGGACCACCATGGTGGGACAGAGGGTACGATCCGATGGCCGGTAAAGCATCCGAGGCAATGGATGGGTGGACCCGCTGGGCCGCCAGCGCGGCGGTGGCCTTGCTTGCGGTGATTGCCGCTTTCGGGGGCGGCTCGTTGGCCCGATGGATGCGTCCCGGCCCGGCGATGACAGCCTCGGCGGCGCCGTCGGGAAAGCTCGCGGCGGAACTGGAACGCTGGGAACGCCCCGACCTCACGCTCCTGGTGACCGGCCAGCAGCATGGCTACCTGCTCCCTTGCGGTTGCTCGCGCCCCCAGGTGGGCGGACTGGAAAGACGCTACAACTTTTTCCAGACGCTCTCGTCGCGCGGTTGGAGAACCGTCGCTGTTGACCTGGGCGACATCCCGCAGATGGCCGGCCCGGTGAACCTTCCCAACCTGCAAGGGCTCACCAAGTACCGGCACAGCATGCAGGCCCTCAAGCTGATGAATTACGCGGCGGTGGGTTTGGGAGAATACGAGGGAAGCCTGCCCCTGTTCAAGGCGCTTGGAGAGTACGCGCTCAACGATCCCTCGCCACGGGTCGTGGTGGCGAACCTCGCGGATGCCGAGACGAATTTCCCCGAGCAAACGGCGCGCTGGCAAATGGCCAGCCCGCCCGGTTCGCCCTGGAAGGTGGGCATCACCTCCGTCGTGGGCCCTTCGGTGGCTGGAAAAATCAAGGATTCGATGGCGAAATTCGGATCCAGCCGGCAGGCGCTCGAGGTGGTGAAGTCGGAAATGGACAAGGCCGGGGCGGATTACCGGATCCTGCTGTATCAAGGCCAATTCAACCGGGTGGCGGAAGGAGCCCAACCGGTGGAAGCCGAGGCCGCCGCTCGGGCGTTTCCCGAATACCAGTTGATCGTGGCCCTGTCGGAGGAGGATGAGCCCGCCGGTGCCCCCGCAAGGATTCGGCACGCCGACGGCCGCGAGACCCTTGTCGTGAGGATCGGCCACAAGGGCAAATATGTGGGCGTTCTTGGGCTCTACAAGGGGCCCAAGCCCGAGAGCCCGGCCCACAAGTACACGATCGTGCAGATGAGCGAGGACTACCTCACTCCCGACGATCAGGTTGCCGGCAACCCCATCGTCAAGCTCATGGAAGCCTACGCGGCGGAGCTGAGGCGCGACGGCTACCTCGGCCGCCATCCCCAAGTGGTGCATCCGTTCCAGGCCTCGGTGCCCGACGCCTCCCCCACCTTTGTCGGTTCCGAAAAATGCAAGAAGTGCCACGCCTCGGCGTTCGCGGTCTGGCAGTCGTCACCGCACTCGCACGCCTGGCAAACTCTCGCCGACGCCAAGAGGCCGTCGCTGCGCGAGCATGATCCCGAATGCATCGTGTGCCACACCGTCGGCTTCGGCCACAAGGGAGGGTTCGTGAGCGCTGAAAAGACGCCAACCCTCAAGGATGTCGGGTGCGAAAGCTGTCATGGCCCCTCAAGCGAGCATCTCAAGAACACCAGCGACGAGACCTGGCACAAGCTCATGAATCCTTGGAAGGGACAGCCAGGCGAATCGGCGCAGGAAAAGGCGGCGCGCCAGTTGAAGGTCGACCAGTTCTGCCAGCGTTGCCATGACATCGACAACGACGTGACCTGGACGCACAAGGGTTTCGAGCGGAAGTGGCCGAAGGTCGCCCACCCGACCCCTGAATCGGAAAAGAAGTGAATCAGGCCCGGATCAGTTCCGAATAAATGCCGCGAACGGTGGCGCGCGCCTCGGCCGCCCGCGCGGCCTCGGGCTGACCGCCACCCGGCCAATCATCGAGCGGCCTGTTGTGGGCGAGCCTGATCCTCGACAGGCAACGAGAAAGAAAATCGTGCGCCATGACCAGTTCATCGATGGCGGCCTGGGGCGCGATCGAGGCCCGGGCCAACGCCTCAAGTCCCGCGACCGTGCCGGGTTCAAGGGGAGCGCCAAGCCGCGCGGCGTGCCGTAACTGAAGCGCCTGCGACAGGAATTCGATGTCGACCAGTCCCCCCGGGCCCCTCTTCAGGTCGCCGGGAGGCCTGCTGGCCTCGAGGCGCGAGCGCATGGCCATCACCTCGGCGACGCCCCACTCCGGCCACGGCATGGAGGCGCGCTGCCCCGACAAGGCGGCCATGACCTCGGCGCCAAAGGCGAGGTCGCCCGCGACCGGACGCGCCCTGACCAGCGCGAGCTTTTCCCAAAGCCTTTCGGGAGTGCTGGCCGCATGGTGGCGGAGGAAGTCGGCGAGGGAGGCCACCAGCGCGCCCGAACGGCCATCGGGCCGAAGCCGCATGTCAACCTTGTAAAGTTTTCCAGATCCTGAAAATCCGGATGAGATCCGGATGACCGACTGGGCCAGTTCGGTGAAGAATTGGTGGCTGTCGGACTGCGCGTCGGTGCGGGAATCCCACGCCGCCCGGGCGGCGC
>JAGWVO010000305.1 GCA_018970845.1 Planctomycetota bacterium | reverse complement strand
CCGAACTGCTTGAGGTTGTTCGTGCAGCTCATGCGGTTGGCCGCCTCGCGCACCTTCTGCACGGCCGGCACCAGCAGGCCGATGAGCACGGCGATGATCGCAATCACCACCAGCAATTCGATCAGTGTGAAACCTTGGCGGTTTCCACTCCTTGACTTTAAAGACATGACATCTAACTCCATGAAAGAGATGTGAGGAAGTGAGGACGAGATATCAGCTTAAAATCTTTCAATGAGAGAATCAACTGGCTTGTGAAGAAAAAGTGAATCATGAATTATTCCTCACAACTCTGCTGAGCTCAAAAGCAATCCCATGAAATCAAAATCATGAATCACTCATCTCCATGCCGCGGAATAAAATGGATTTTCATGAACACGAACCATGCCCCGCAGCATTTTCTTTTCATGTTGCTGACGCCGGCCGTTTTCATGGCTGGTCCAGTCTCGGCTTGGGATTCCCTTCCAGCTGATTTCCGTTCGCCGCATCCGCTGGCGCCCTCCCTGCCCCAATTGTCCGACGCCGAGGAGGATGAACTCGACGCCCTCATCGACCGCTTCATGCTCTTCGACATCGGCAAATTGCCCGGGCCCGCCGGCCTCAAGGCCCAGAAGGACTTCGATGCCCTCGGCCCGGAAGCCGTTCCCGCGCTTCTGCGCGGATTCGCCCGCTCCGCCAGGCTCGATCACGATTGCCCGGTCACCGTCATCGCCAAGAAACTCAGGCTCGCCCTCTTGGCCACCACCGACAGGAAACTCCTCGAATTCGCCCGCGATGAATCCGAATCGGTCGACCTGCGGAAGCACCGGGGCGTCGTCACCGCCCTCCGGGTGGCCATCACGACCCACCTCGCCAGGCTCGACAGGGCCGGAACGCCCCAGCCACCCCCCTACCGCGACCCCAGGCTGGCCAAGCTGTCGGCGGAGGAGATCAGGCGCAGGCTTGCCGCCAACCCCTCCGACCCCGACCTGGCCCACGCCCTGCTCGGCGAACTGGCCAGCCGCGACGACCAGGCCGCTTTCGAGGTGCTCCTCATCGGGGCGGGCAGCACCTATCCCAACACCCGCCGGGTGGGCCGCAAGCACCTGTTCGACTGGGTATCGAAGCGGCCCCGGCCCGAGATCAACCGCCTGCTGTCGCATGAGCAATCCGAAGCGCGCCGGGCGGCCGGGCTGGCTTTGCTGGCCGGCGGCAAGGCCGCGGGTGAACCGGCCCTCGCGCTCTTGAAGGATCCGGTGCCGGCCGTCAGGGAGGCCATTCATGCCGAACTGGTCCGCATGGCCCGGAAAGACCTGGGCGCCCCAGGGGACACGCCCGAAAGCCAGGCCCGCGCGGCGGATGCATGGAAGGCCTGGTGGATGGCCCGGTGAAGCGACGCGCTGGCAACTCCCGATAATCAAAGGTAATATTCCAACATCACTCCTCGGCACCGGTTCCTGGGGCCCGACATGAAATCCAACCGACGCGCCTTCCTCCAAGTGGCTGGTTCCTCGTTTTTGGGATTGGGTGCAGGCCACGCCGCAACCGCGGAATCGCCCAAGAGCGTGATCCTCGTCTTGCTGACGGGGGGAGCCAGCCAACTCGACTCGTTCGACCCCAAGCCCGACGCCCCCGCGGAAATCCGCGGGGAGTTCGCCACCATCCCCACCACCCTTCCCGGCGCGCGCCTGTGCGAACACCTGCCGCTGCTGGCCGCGCGCATGCGACACTGGGCGTTGGTGAGGTCGCTTTCCCACGGGGAAAACGGTCACTTGCCTGGAACGCACCGCCTGCTCACCGGCAGCCCGATGCCGGTCCAGCGCGGAACCGACCTCGACAATGTGCTCTCAAGGCGGGACTGGCCGTGTTATGGCGCCGCGGTCTCGCACATCAGGAAGCCGGATAGCGGAGTGCCCGCCGGGGTGACCCTGCCGCACGCGCTCATCGAGGGATCGCTGACATGGCCCGGCCAGCACGCGGGCTTCCTGGGGCCGGCCCATGATCCGCTGCTGGTGACCCAGGACCCCAACCGGCCCGACTTCCGCTTCGACACCCTCGAACCGCACGCGGCGGTGGGCGCCGAGCGGCTTTTGGAAAGGCACGCGCTGCTGAGCGGCATCAGCCATGCCGCCGACGCCCGGCCCCATCATGAGACAGCGTTCCGGATGCTGGGAGCCAGCCAGGTGGCGCGGGCCTTCCGCGTCGGTTCGGAACCGGAACGCACCCGCGACCGCTACGGCCGCACCAGCTTCGGCCAAACCCTGCTCCTGGCCAGACGCCTTGTCCAGGCAGGGGTGAGCGTCGTGCAGGCCAACATGGGCATCGTGCAAAGCTGGGACACGCACAGCGACAATTGGGGCCGGCTGAAGACCCGGCTTTTGCCCTGGCTCGACCAGGGGCTTGCCGCCCTAATCGACGACCTTGCCGATGAAGGCAGGCTCGAAAGCACCCTGGTGGCGGTGGTTGGGGAGTTCGGCCGCACCCCCAAGGTTTCCAGCCTTCCGGGGCAGCCCAAGCCCGGCCGCGACCACTGGGCCGCCTGTTATTCCGGGCTGTTCGCCGGGGCGGGCGTTCGGGGCGGCCAGGTGATCGGCAAGTCCGACAGCAAGGCGGCCTACCCGGTGACGACGGCCTACACCCCCTACGACATCGGCGCGACCATCTACCAGGTGCTCGGGATCGACCCGCACACCGAGATTGTGGACAGCCTGTCGCGGCCGATGGCCATCAACCGCGGAAAGCCGATGGAGATCCTGTTCCGGGGAGCCTGAATCGCCGCGCGCCGGGTGGCGCCGGAAGCCCCGTCCCGTGTACCGTGGCGTCAGCATGTCGCCCCCGCGTGCCGGAGTCATTTCGTTGATTGACAAGCCTTCCATTTCCTGGCCCCGGACGGCCGCGATCTTCGGCATGGCCGTGGCCGCCTGCGTGATCGACCTGGTTTCAAAGGAACTGGTGTTCGCCCGTCTGAGCGAGGGGGTGGAAAACCGCTCGTGGGTGACGCTTGTCACCCTTGGCGCGCCGGGAACCATGGAACCTGTGCCGGGGTTCCACCTCGACATCGCGTTCTCGCGCGACGAATCGGGTCGGGTGGTGCCGTTCGTCAACCATGGCGCGCTCTTTGGAATGGGCGGATCGCAGTGGTGGGGCAACGCCTTCTTCACGATCATCAGCCTGGCCGCGGCGGTCGGCATCGCCATCTGGGTGGCTCTGATGCGCAAGCCCCCCGAATGGATCCTCGCCGTGGCGTTGGGCCTGATTTTGGGCGGCACGGTTGGGAACCTGCACGACCGCGCGATTCACGGCGGCGTGCGCGACTTCCTGCACTGGAACTACCTGTTCGACTGGCCGGTGTTCAACATGGCCGATGTGTTCCTGGTGACAGGGGCGGGCCTCCTGCTGCTCCATGTGAGCCTCATGCCGGGGGAAGCGGCGGCGACTGCAAAGGAGCCATCCACGGGGGTATCCCCATGATTGCAACGGGAGAACGCCATGTCGCAGTCGATTGAAATACCAGACCACCTGGCGGCAAGCCTGGCCCATGAAGCCAAAAAACTTGGTATTTCCGTCAATGATTTGGCCATCCGCGTCTTGGAATCGGAGTGCCATCCCGTGCCTGAACGGAAAACGGGAACGCAAGTGGCGGACTTATGGCGCGCCGCGGGGGTGATCGGTTCGCGATCCGACATCGAGGACGCCCAAATCGAGGCCAGGTCCTTGAGAAGGCAATCTGAAAACCGGGGTCGCGGGTGATCGGCGTCATCGACACGGATGTGATGATCGATTTTCAGCGCGGGAATCGCGCGGCAATCGAATGGTTTGAATCGCTGGATACGCTTCCATTATTACCCGGCCTGGTCGCCATGGAACTGTTTCAGGGGGCGCGAAACAGCATGGAACTGGCAATTGCGGAGAAATTGACGGAACCCTTCACAATTGTTTGGCCAACGCCTCATGATTGCCAATTGGCACTGTTGCATTTCAAAACATTTCATCTCTCGCATAGCCTGGGATTGATCGATTCGCTCATTTCATCCGTATGCCTAGGGCTCAACGCGACCCTGTTGACGCTGAACCACAAGCATTTTCTTTCCATACCCGGATTGAAAATCAGCCAACCTTACCTGAAATAATGCAGGTCAGCATGTTATTCAGGGAAATTATTGCCAATTCGAACGAATGAGTTCGGCATGTCACTTGTGCGCAGCCCGGGAAAACCAGAATATCGTGTCTTGGTACTTCTCTCTTTGGAAACGACTCCCATGACGATCCGACTCGCCTCCTGCCTCGGCCTGGCCCTGATCGCCGCGACCTTCGCGGCCGCGCGCGACTTCTCCATCAAGGGGCCCGACAAGGATATCGCCGAGGTGGTCATCAGGGTTCCCGCGGGCAAGGACACCCCGGCAACGGCCAACGCCGTCGAACTCTCGCCCGGGGGCATGGTTCCCGCCCAGTTCTCGGGGCCGAATACCGACGCCGCGGGCGGCGAAAGGCAGCTTGTCTTCGTCGTTCCCGCCATCAAGGCCGGCCAGGAGACCAAGGTGAAGCCCGTCACCGTCAACCATGTGGCGGCGCCCCCGGCGTTCCGGTTCTCCGAATCGAAGGACGGCTTCCCCGAGCTGGCGATCGAATCGGCCGCTGGCAAGCGCCCCATCCTCCAGTATTTCAATCCCAAGAGGGATCCAGCCGACCATTACTACACCTTCAAGCCGTTCCACAACCTGTTCGACCC
>JAGWVO010000304.1 GCA_018970845.1 Planctomycetota bacterium | reverse complement strand
GGACGGCGGTAGTAATGCCCCCTCCTACCCGATTGTCCATGCCGCACCGCGTTTGATATGGCCGCCAGCGTGGCAAGACGATTCGTACGCTACGAAAGGATCACTGCCAGCATGATGGCTGACATCGCGGCCATCAGTCCATCCTCGATCAACGCCACCGTGGACATTGGCAGGTTGAAGACCGTGCCAAGGCAGGCGCACCGGATTTGCCGTTTCCGCGCCAGTGCCCCCGCGACGCCAACCATTCCCACCAGCATGAAAGCCAGGGTGGCGGCATTTGTCAGCAATGGAGAAAAACGGACCAGGTAGGCCAGGCCAAGCGCCAATTCGATGAACGGGTAAAGGTAGCCGTAGGCCCGAATCGGCTTGGCCACCACATCGTAGCCTTGAAAGGCATCCGCGAAACCCCGCAGGTCGAGCAGCTTGAAAAAGGAAAAAGCGACAAAGAAGCCTCCCATGAAGTTCGACATGGCCCGCATGCCGTCAAACTTTTCCGCGAAGCATTCGAAAACGATGGCAACGCCAAGGGAGTAAGCGAACACCAGCACCACAGGCCAATAGGTCGACATGAACGAACGCCTATCACCGGAAGGGTTGATGGTCTCGCCTGTCCCGACGGGGCCGAACACCTTGAATCCGGCGCGCTCGACATGTCGGGCAATCTGTTCGGGGGTGACTTCCTCGCCCTCGACCGTGAGAACCTTTTCAGGGTCGTTCGTGTCAACCGTCCATCGGCGGATCGCCGGATCGGCATCCAGGGACGGCCTGACCGCGGCGACACAACTTCCGCAATTGAGGTTGGTTGTGAGTTTGTGAATGGTCATGGTCGGGCACTCGCTCAAGCCGAGCTTCGGTTGGAAAGGCGAGGCCATCGGTTCGATGGCCTCGCCCAGCACTACGAAGGGGAGCCCAAGAAAGTTTCAGAGAGGCGGCGAAACCATGAGGCGCCGGCCGTTGACAGCCGGTAAGGCGCTGATTTCAGACCTTGATCATGTCCCGGACGGTCATGCCGCTGGGGATCATCGGCAGCACATGCTCCTGGTGAGGCACGAGAACATCGAGCACATAGGCCGTCTTGCTGTCGAGCATCTCGTGGATTGCCGAGTCGAGGTCGCCCTTGGCGCTGATGCGCCGGGCATTGCACTTGAAGCCCTTGGCCACGGTCACGAAATCAGGGAAAGGTTCCTTGGTGTTGCCATCTCCCAGGTAGGTGTGGGCCCGGTTGCTTTCGAAGAACCTGTCCTCCCATTGCACCACCATGCCCAAGTGCTGGTTGTTGAGCAGAAGCACCTTCACGGGAAGTTTCTCGGTGTGGCAGGCGGCGAGTTCCTGGATGTTCATCAGGAAGCTGCCGTCGCCATCAATGTCGATGACAGTCTTGAGGGGGTGGGCCGCCTGCGCTCCCATGGCGGCGGGAAGCCCGAAGCCCATGGTGCCAAGTCCGCCGCTGGTGAGCCAGGTGCGCGGCTTGGAGAAGCCGAAATACTGGGCGGCCCACATCTGGTGCTGGCCGACACCCGTAGACACGATGGTGTCGTCAAGCTGGCCGCGGTCGCGAAGAATTTCCCACATGCGCTTGATGGCATGCTGGGGAAGGATCGCGTCGTCGCGGTCCTGATACCGCATCGGTTCGGTCTCCCGCCAATGGGTGATCTGTCGGTCCCATTCGCGAAGGTCCTGGGTGAGCGGGCCGGCGCCGGTCGGGCGCTGGTCGATCATGCGGTTCAGGTCGGTGAGGGCCTGCCCGACGTCGCCATGGATGGCCAGATGGGCCTTCTTGTTCTTGTTGAGTTCCGAAGGGTCGATGTCGATGTGGACGATCTTCCCGTGCTTGACGAACTCCGAAAGCTTGCCGGTGACGCGGTCGTCAAAGCGAACCCCGAAGGCCAACAGCAGGTCGGCCTCATTGACGGCGTAGTTGGAATACACCGTGCCGTGCATGCCAAGCATGCCCAGGGAGAGGTAATGGTCGTGCGGGAAACCGCCGAGGCCATGAAGGGTCATGGCGACGGGTATGCCGGTTTTTTCCGCGAAAGCGCGCAGGGCCTCGGAACCTCCCGAGTGAATGATGCCGCCACCGGCGTAAATGACCGGCTTGCTGGAAGCCTTCAGCATGGCGAGAACCTGCTCCAGTTCGGAGCGGTTGGCGCGTCGGTCGGGCTTGTAGCCGGGAAGGTTCATCGGAGGGTCGTAATCGGGCACGATGACCCGGTTTTGGACATCCTTGGGAACATCGATCACGATCGGACCGGGCCTGCCGGTAACGGCCAGGTGAAAGGCCTCCTTCATCACGCGGGGGATGTCCTCGGTTTTGGTGATCAGGTAGTGGTGCTTGGTTACGGCGCGGCAGACCTCGACAATCGGGGTTTCCTGGAAAGCGTCGGTTCCGATCACGGGGGTGCTCACCTGGCCGGTGATGGCGATGATGGGAATCGAGTCCATCTTCGCGTCGGCAAGGGATGTCACGAAGTTGGTGGCGCCCGGTCCGCTGGTGGACATGCACAGGCTCACCTTGCCTGTGCTGCGGGTGTAGCCCTGGGCCGCGAAGGCTCCGCCCTGCTCATGGCGGGGCAGGATGGTGCGGAGACGGTCGCTCACACGCGTGAGGGCTTGATGCAAAGGCATGCTGGCGCCGCCAGGGTAGGCGAACATCGTGTCAACGCCATGGTTGATCAGGCACTGAACCAAGATGTCGGCACCGGACTGGGGGCCCGAGGCGAGTGGTTCCGGCATGGTGTTGTCCCTCTGTCATCAGCAAAATTTCTGCTCCACTATACCGAAATCGATTCAGGTTGGTCGAGTGCTCGTCAACCAACTCCTGACACCTGGAGCGGAAACAGCCCTGAATTAGTGCCGATTTTGACGGGAGGTTCGGAAAAAATTTATTTTTCCAGCGATTTGGCGGCATTGTCGGCACTGGCTTCCAGCCATGCCACATCGGCCTCCTGGTCGGCAAACCTCCGGATGCCGACACGAAGAATCGACCCGTCTTCCACGATGGCAAGCGGCGTGTAGCGGGGGTGGTGCGACTCGCGATAGGGGTTGTTTCGGGCCGCGTTGTAGCAGCAGATCATCGACCAGCGCGGGTGATCCGACCGGTTCTGGTCCGACCTGTGGAGGAGATTGCAGTCGAAAAACAGCGCGTCTCCCGGCTCCATTTCCACGTGCTGGATTCCACAAGCCTTCACAAGTTCGGCCACCCGTTCCTGGTCGGCGCCCGCCTGGTCCCCCGAGAGTTGGTGGTCGATCCTGCCAGCCAGGTGGGAACCCGGGCAGACCTGCAGGCAGCCGTTTTCCCGCGTGCATGGATCAACCGCGATGAAAACACTGGTGAGCAGGGGGAACAGCACCGCGTTTTGGTACCAGTATCCGTAATCCTGATGCCAGGCCCAGGCGCCACCCACCTTGGCATCCTTCATGATCATCTTCGAGTGATAGTGATAGACCTCGCCGTCCAAAAGTTGCTCCGCGCCCCGAACGATCCGGTGGCACCGGGCAACCATGCCGTAGATCCCGTCGCCCGGGTGGTTCCAAAGAGAAAGCCTGATCGTGCCACCTTCGCCGTCGGCCCGTCCGAAAGAACGCCGGTCGAGTTCGCGGTCCTCGCGGGCGGCGCGAGCGAGAAGGCCGATTTCCCCGGGGGAGAACAGGCCGCGGACCAAAATGCTTCCGGCATCGCGGTATTGGCGAATCTGGGTGTCGCTGAATGTGTCGGCCATGGGTTGGCGGGTCAGTTGATGATGGAACGGCGATGACTGAGATAGTCCCAGACCACGAAGCGGTCGAGGTCTTTTCCCGAGGGAAAGAATACCCTGCCCTTGGTGGACTTGGCCAGCCTGTAGGCGAATTGCACATCCTCGGAAGTCTGGTTCCAGCTTTGCAGGAGGAAGATGTTGATCGTGATTCCCTCCCGGGCGCACAGGCCCGCTTCCCGCAAGGTGGCATCCTCGGTGCGGGGGTCGGGAGGGTAAAGCAGGTACAGGAATTGCTTCTCCAAGTGGGCGGTTGGCAGGCCGTCGGTGATGACGATCACCTGCCGGTTCGGGGTGTCCCGTCCCGCCAGGAACTTTCGGGCAAGGCTCAGGCCGTGCTGGATGTTGGTGAAGTGCGCGGGGATGGCGTCCTCGTCGAGGTCTTTCCTTGAAAGGTCGGCCCGGAGGCGAACCACGGGGTCGAAAAGGGAGACGGGGCGGGGCATCAGCGAGACGATTTCCGAGGAGTGCCTTGGCTTGGCCAGCGAATACATTTCAATGAATTGCAAATAGTCGCCGGGAAACTCCGACCTGATGAGGCCATCGAGCGCCAAGCCCATCCTTTTGACGCTGACATACAGGCCGTCGTAGCGCATCGAACCCGACATGTCGAGCAACACGACCGTGGCGCATCGGGGCGTCTTCCGAGTGCGGTGAACGATGAGGTCGCGACGGTCGAGGGAAACCCGCCCGGATCCGCCCTGCCTGAGCATGGCATTGATGAACGATCCCGGAAGGTCGAGGTGCGCGGCTGAATCGCCATGCTCGTATGGACGGGTCGCGGCCGTCTCGGTGGCGCCATCCCCTTCCACGGGAACGGGGTGCCTTCCCGAGCGGGAATCACGCAGCTTGTCGAATATCCGCGAGAGCAACTTGCCCTGGAAAAGCCGGTAGGCGCGGGGAGTCAGCTCGATCTTTCCCGAGGCGCCCTCGGCAAGGCCTTGCTGCTCCGCCATCCGCCTGA
>JAGWVO010000303.1 GCA_018970845.1 Planctomycetota bacterium | reverse complement strand
GGTTGGCCTTGTCACGGATGAAGCCAAGAAAAGCATGCGTGGTCCGGACACCATCAAGGACTTCGCGGACAAGGTAGATTCCTGGTCGGCAACGCTCGACATGACCGACGCGATCGCGGTCGCGATGAACCTGCATTCCATCGATGGGGCGGGAGCCACCGCCTTGAGAAAAACGATTGAGGATAGGTTCTTTCCATTCATCAAAAACCAGACCAAGAACCGTGGCAACGGCGCCAATGAGAAAAAGCTCGAAAGCATGCTGGACACGGTCAAGCTGGAAACTCGGGGATCCAGCCTCAGCATCAAGGCGAAGATCGACGAGGCCTTGATCAAGAAGCTAATGGAAAATTGACTTCGGATCTCATGGCTTGGGAGTTCTGGTGACAGCCGGATCGGACGCGAGCCTCTTGAGTATGGGAGGTATGTCCGAATCAGGCAGGCCGTTCCTCCTGTTTGCCTCAATAGCCCTGCCAAGCCAGAACCGAAGCGGAGTTTGGTCGGGTGGTGATCCGGGCATTCGGGCCGGGCGCCTTTGCGGCTGAATATCCAAGGCGTTCCTCCAGGCCCGTTCCCGCAAAATCTCGTCCCTCCACAAAGGCCCCAACTCCCGAAAAGACCTGACCGAATCAGTGGGGCGATTCTCCATCGCCAAGGCGATCCCCGATCCCAATTTTCCCAAGGCCTGGAAATGCAGCGCTTGCTTGGGTTGGTCGAGCCGTTCAAAAAACTTGAGCGCCTCCTCCCATCTCTCCTGCTGCAAATACATCAAGCCGAGGTCGAGGCAAACGACGATTCCGGCATCAATGGTCGCGCCCTCGACCTTTCCCGAGAGATAAATGTCCACCGCCTGCCTCAAGGCGGCTTCGCTCGAAACCTTGGGAGACGATGAATTTTCCTCCACCGCGTTATCCGGCACGGATCGTGACATCATGTTCGAGGCCATCGACTCCTCGGCGATGGTGCGAAGTACCGCCAACCCGGCTCCCGAAAGGATCGCCAGCAAGCCGCCAACGCAAGCCATCGCCGCCGTGGCAATGCGGTTGCGGGGCAATAGTCTCCAAAAGCCCGCCGGTTTCCTTTCACCCGATACAGCCTGCAGTTCCTTGAGGAATCCGGCGGGTGAATCCGGCCTTTCCGATGGATTTTTCTTGAGCATCTTGTGGATCAGGTCACACAGCGAAACAGGCACATCGGGCCTCTCGATGGCGAGCGCCGCGGGATCGGCCCTCACCTGCTTGACAGCAATCTCAAGGGGAGAAGTCCCTTGGAAGGGCGGATGGCCAGCCAGCATGAAATAGGCCGTCACCCCCAATGAATAAAGGTCGCTACGCGAATCGAGCCTTTTGCCCTCGACCTGTTCGGGACTCATGTAAAGCGGGGTGCCAAGCGCGGCGCCATCTTGGGTGAGATTCATTGATTGGTCGCGGCGGTCGAGCAACCTGGCCAGGCCGAAATCACCAACCTTGGCCACGCCCTGCCTGGTGACCAGGATGTTCTCAGGCTTGATGTCGCGATGGATGAACCCGGCATCGTGGGCATGCGCCAGGGCGGAGCCGACCTGTTCCAGGAAATGGATGCATTCCCCGGCATCGAGGACGCCCCGCCTTTCGACGAGGTCCTTCAGGGTTCTTCCATCAATATATTCCATGACAAGAGTTGGAGAATTGACAAGGTCGCAAATGGCGTGAACCTGGACAATGTTGGGATGATTGAGCCTGGCCACGGTCAGCGCCTCAGAGCGCAGCCGCCGGCCAAGTTCCTCCCGTGACCTGGCATCCGACCTCACGACCTTGAGAGCGACCAGCCTATCCAGTGAAATTTGCCTGGCCAAATAGACTCTCCCCATCCCGCCTTGACCCAAAAGGCGCTGGACTTCGAAGTCGCCATGTGTCTGGCCGGACCAATCCGCCCCGGCGGTGTCATCCATCGCAGCGGCCGCCTTTCAGGTCGTCATGCCACGGGAAGCCCTTCAAGCAAAGTCGGCAAATCGATGATCCACGCGCCGCCGTCGGCAAGCAGCACGGCAAGCCGGGATGGATCATCAAGTCCGCAAATCGCCATCGGTTGGCTCGAAATTTCCATGGCGGCGCATGGGTTTCCGCCGGCGGAATCCCAGACGCGCAGGTTTCTGTCGTCTCCGCACGCCACGGTCCATTTCCCGGAAACAGCAATTACTCTCTGGCTTTCCGCTCCCTCGTAACGGGCTGAAATCCGTCCATCGGCATCGGCCATCAGGAGCCTGCCATCCGTTGAAATCAGGGCAAGTTCCTTTCCGGTAGGCATCCAGGCGATCCGCCAAGCCCCGATTGGAATCCGACATGCCAATGATCCCGATGACGGATCAACCAACAGAAGATGCCCGGCCCGCTTGCCCAGTTCTATGCATGCCACCGCCAACCACCTTCCGTCAGGTGAGAAAGCCAAATGCTGAACGGATGCACCCATAAACGGGTCGGAGATAATCAAGTGGGGTGTTCCATCGGGGATTTTCCTGATCCACACCTCCGGGACAAACGGTGACCCAATAGCCGCCCAGCCTGCCCTTGAATGAATCGCCATGCAGCTTGCGGGCCCCGCCGGGCCCTGAAAAGTCTCCAAACGGTCTGCCCCGGACCCATCCGGTCGCAACCTGAACAACGCCGCCGCGCCTTCTCCGCCATTCAAGGACTCATGGGCCAGGAGCCATTGGCCATCCATGGCAGCGGAAACAAACTTGCGGCCCGAGAACCCGTCGACTTCAAAAGCCCTAGGTACTGGGCCACTTTCCTTCAAGTTCCAAGAGGCGAGCTTTCCATGGCATCCCAGCGCCAGCAAAAAATCGCCAGACATCCTGCAAATCACAGGCCTGACATTCAATGGATCTGATAGGTCGAACTTGCCAGAGTCAAATCTGTCACCGTTCTGGACGAACATGACATGGCTTCTGTCCATTCCCATGGCCATGGTGCCGTCCGGTGCAAAAGCGATGTTTCGAACTTCCGCAGGAAGGCCCACGGGCTTCCCCAGACACCTCATGGTTCGAAGGCACCATGCACGCCATTGAAGGCTCGAGTCCACGGTCGAGATCGATTTGCAACCCGGTTCAATGGCCATGGCCGTCACTGGCCCGGAATGGTCGTTAAGAAGCATGCGGGGCTTTCGTGAGGCGACATCCCAGATCCGCACGGTGCCATCCCACGAGGCACTGAGAAGTTCCCCAGTCAGGGCATTCCATTCAAGGCCGACAATCCGGCCTTTGTGTCCTTTCAACTCCAGCGGTTCGCCGGGTAGACCAAAAACTGACAGGACATGAATGACACATCCCTCATCGGCAAAGGCCACTTGTCTACCATCGGGGGAAAACGCCAACACGCTGACCGACGGACCCAACCTTTGCGCTCCCCATAATTTTTTTCCGGTGGCGATATCCCACAAATTCAGGTCACCGTTGTCTTGACCAGCCACCAAATGCCGGGCTTCGCTGTCGATGGCAAGGGCCGTTATCCAATCAGGCGCGCTTGATATCCATTCGATCGAACCGTTAGCGGTGTTCCATCGGGCCAGTTCCTCTCCAGATGAGCCAATGACAAAAGACCCATCCTTGGCAATGCACCAAGCTGAGGCCGAATCATCCAGTTCCAACCTGACCTTGGATTTCCAAGTGCCGCTTCCCTGAAGATTCCACTCGGACAGGAAACCCTCGCTTTCAATCGCCAGCAACCTGCCGGGCTCCGGAAAACACAAGGCGGCCAATTCCCCCGCAACAGGCAAGGCAAAGCCAGGAAGCAGCCTGCGTCGCACGGGGGCCAAGTCACCTTGTTCAGGTTCAGTGGTTTCTTGACGCACGATTCCATCCCTTGCGCGATCACCACGGGAAGGCAACGCACTAAATATAATTGATGCCAGCCAAAAAACTTCGGTGAATCGCTTATTTTTCACAAGATTCAAAACAAGGAACGACCATGACTTCAGGCCATTTGAATGGCGAACTGGCCATTGTCGGTTGGCTGGAACAGGCCATCGGCAAAATCCCAAGTCCATGGATTTTGGGACCTGGTGATGATGCTGCCATATTGCGGCAAGAACCAGATCACGACTTGGTTTTCACCACCGACATGGTTTTGGAAAACGAATGTTTCCGGTTGGGGGAAGCAGGCCCGGCATTGGTTGGCCGCAAGGCCCTGGCCGTGAACCTCAGTGATTTGGCGGCCATGGGCGCAGCGCCTGTCGGTTGCCTGGTGAGCCTCGCCCTTCCCAAGGCGGGGGATCCGGGTTTGGCTGAGGAATTGATGAAAGCGATTCTGAGCTTGGCCGGGCAGTTCAATTGTCCGGTTGCCGGCGGTGACACGAACACCTGGCGAGGCCCGCTGGCCGTGTCTGTCACGGCAATTGGAAAAATTCCCGCCGGGAAAGCCGTGCGTAGGGATGGCGCCCGCCCGGGTGACTTGCTGCTCGTGACCGGACCGCTGGGTGGAAGCATCCTGGGCCACCATCTCACCTTTATGCCTAAATTAAGCTTGGGGGCTATCATCCGCGAAAACCATGCCTCCGCGATGATTGACATCAGCGATGGCCTGTCGCTCGACCTATGGCGCCTATGCAAGGCATCTCGATGCGGCGCAATTATTCATTCAGAAAAAATACCGATATCCCAGGATGCCCATCGAGAATCCGAGCTTCACGCGGCCGGACTCAAGCCTTCGACGCCACTACAGCACGCGTTGACGGATGGCGAGGATTTCGAGCTTCT
>JAGWVO010000302.1 GCA_018970845.1 Planctomycetota bacterium | reverse complement strand
TGCGGCACCGTTTGCCCGGGGTTTTCGGGCTGTACATGGTTGATGTCCTCTGCTGCTCGCTTGGCTGCGTGATCCTGCTTTGGCTTTCCAACGACTACAAGAATGCCCTCCAGGCGCGGCACATCGGCGAGCAGAAGGCCAAGCTGGAGACGCTCGCCGAGGAGCAGAAGCTTCGGGAAAAGGACCTCCTGCGGACAAGGCAGGAACTTGCCGACCGGGAGCGGCAGGCTGAACGGCTTTCGGGTGAATTGGCGGTTCGCCGCGGGGAACTCGACAAGTTGGGGAAGGATTTGTTCGGCCTGCAGGACCGCCTGAGGATCACCGACAAGGACCGAATGGACGCCCGCGCGTCGCTCGAGAAGACGAAAAAAGACCTTGAGGATGAAACGAAGCTGAAAACGGAGCAGGCCTCGATGGCGCGCGAACTCGCGGCGAGGCGGGCGGAGGCCGAGGCCAGGCTGGCCTCCCTTGGCAAGCAGATGGAGGCGCGCGGAGCGCTGTTGGCCGAACGGGAAGCCGCGGCCAAGGGCCTGATGGGCGAAAAGGCAAGCCTCGAGAAGAAACTGTCGGCGCTGATGGAGGGCAAGTCCGCTTCCGACGGGAAGATCGCCTTGTTGTCGCGCGAGCTTGATGAGCGCGCCGGCCAGCTTGCCAGGAAGGACGCGATGCTGCGGGAGTTGTCGACGGACAAGGCGGGCCTGGAAAAGAAAATGACCGCAGCCGCTTCCAGGGCCGAAGGGCTGGAGAAATCACTCGCCGATGCCGTCGCTTCCGCCAAGGCGGGCAAGGACGCCATCGCTTCCATGACCGCGGCCGGCCAGAAGGCCGGCATCGACCTTGAGGCGCTCAGGCGCAAGGTCGCGATGCTGGAAGGCGCCCTCGTGGCCGAGACGGCTTCGCGGAAAGCCGCCGAAGGCAAAAGCGGCTCGGCGTCCATGGAACGGGAGCGCGCGGAAAAGGAAATGAAGGACCTCGCCATGAGGCTGGCCAGGCTTCAGCAGGCCGCGGGAACGAGGTTCGCCGGGGTCCAGCTCACCGGTAGGCGCGTGGTCCTGGTGGTCGATGCCTCCGGCAGCATGGAACTGATCCGATCCGATACAGCCGCTCCGGGAAAATGGCCAGAGGTTGGTCGCGTCGCCGGCCTGATCCTCGACAGTCTCCCGGAACTCGAGAAGTTCCAGGTGGTGGTGTTCTCGGAATCGGCCCGTTGGCTTCTAGGCTCTTCAGGTTGGATCGATTACGACCGGGAGACGAGCCGGGCCAAGGTTGTCGAGGCGCTTTCCCGGGTGCAACCCAAGGGAGGCACCAACCTGTACGAGGCGTTCCAAACAGCCTTCACACTGAGGTCGCAGGGAATGGATGCCGTTTACCTGCTCTCCGACGGGTTGCCGAACCAGGGCGAGGGCCTGAGCGAAAGGCAGCGGGAGTCGCTCCGCGAACAGGAAAAAGGGGAGATCCTCGGGCAGTTCCTCAGGCGCAAGCTTCGCGCGGAATGGAACGCCGAGTCACCCGGTCAGCCGGTCGTGCGCGTCAACACGATCGGCTTCTTTTACGAGAGTCCGGAACTCGGCGCCTTCCTGTGGGCCCTGGCGCGTGAGAACCGCGGCAACTTCGTCGGCATGAACAATCCCTGACGGCCTCCGGAGCATTTCCTTGAGCGAGAATCCCGCGCCCGCCTTCTCGACGACGGATCCTGAAAGACATCCGCTGCGCCTGCCAAGGGGCAGCATCAGGGCCCTGCTCACCTGGCTCATCCTTGGCATCGTCGCGTGGGATGTGACCAGGCCGGTGCCGGATGGCGACCATGGCAAGCAACTGGATGTCCTCTGGTCGGAGTGCCTGATCATCGCCCTTGCCGGATATTTCACATCGCGCCGATTTGTGAGCCTTCCTCCCGATGTGCTGGCCAAGCTGGAAATGGAAGGGATTCTGGCCAGGGACAGGAGCGTTTTCCACGGTCCGCTCATGCGCCTCATGCTGGTGGCGGCGTTTGCCGCGCTGGGTTATTACCTCTACAGCCACGGGCGGTTGCTGGAATCGAAGGCCACCCAGGTGCTGGGACTGGCCAGCGCCTTCCTGGTGGGCGCGGTGACAAGGCCAATTCTGGCTTGGCTGTTCAAGGGCGGCGGCAAGCGCTGGGGAGACTTGTGGGAGGATGCCAAGGCCATCAGCGCGGTGTTGGCCGTGCTGGCCTGCGGGGTCATCCAGGTTGCTGATGGGCCGGCGGCCCTTCCGGAATGGGCCACCAGCCTGACGGTTTGGCTCGTGCTGTTTTACTTCGGCTCGCGCTGAGTCGCCGCCGGCTTTTCCTCCAGCAGGGCCACCACGGCCTTTTCAAGGGCTTCGCCCCTCAGGTTCTTGTGCCTGATCACTCCCGACTTGTCGATCACATAGATGGTCGGGAAGAACCGGATGTTCCAGTCCTTGAGAAAGCCGTTGCGTCCGGCGTACCAGTGGACCCAAGGCATCGGTTCCTTGGCCAGGAAACCGCGGAGGGTTTCAACCTTGTCGTCCCCCGAGACCGAGATCAGCGTGAAAGGCTTGTCCTTGAGGCGCTCGACCATTTCCCTTTCATGGGGAATCATCGCCCGGCATGGTCCGCACCAGGTGGCCCAGATGTCGATCACCACCACCTTGCCCCTGTAGGCTTTCAGGTTGTCGTCGCTGAGGGTTGACCCATCCCCGAGCTTCGGGCACTTGACCTCCGGCGCTTCCCGTCCGAGTCCCAGGCTCCTGATCTCGAACAGCAACCCCTTGGCCTGGTCCGCCACTTTTCTTCCGCGCGGATCGGTGATATCGCCGTACTCCTTCTCGACGAGGGTCAAGGCTTTTTCGGCCTCGGCTTCGGCCTTCGAGGACTCCTTCGGGTCGATTCCGGCGGCGCCGGCTTGCCTGAGCCAACTGTTGCCTAGGGCCAGCAGGGCCATTGATTTCGTTTCGCGGCCGGCCTTGGGGCTGTCAATGATCGCCTGGCAAGCCGCGCGACCTTCCGAACCGGCGGCGATGGCGATGAAGTCCAGCATTGTGCCCAACTTGGGGTTTTCGACATGGTCGCGAACCATGATCGAGCGGGCCTCGTCGGCGATCGCCGAACCGGGTGAAGCCATTTGCACGGCCATCATGAGGGCGTCGAACGCGGCGGGATCCTTAGGGTCGGCCTTGGCCAGGGCGAGGGCGTCCTTGGCGAACGGATCGCGGGGCGGCATCGCCTTGATAAGAGCCGCCTTCTCCTCCTGGGTGGGAGCGGCCTGGTAGCGCTTCATGAATTCTGCCTGCTGTTTTTGGAATTCACCCCGCAATTCGATGAGTTTGGCGGCGGTTGGGCTGGAGGGTTTCTCCGGCGGGCGCGGCGTCCCGTTACCCGCGGCGGGCTTGTTGATCGGCTTGGCCGGAACCGAACCGGCCTTGGGTTGGTCCTGAGAGGCAACAAGCGCGGCGCAGGTGATCAGGATGACGCTTTTCATGAGGGACTCCCGGAATTTCAGTTGTCAATTATCGTCATAACCCATGGCTCGCTCCGGGTCACCCCGATTTGTCCCTCATTTTCATGTTTTCGGCCTGTTGGCCGCCTTGTTTCCAAGATGCGGTGAGCCTATAAGCCGCAGTCGTTTTTTCGTGTCCTGAAATAGGGTTGCCGATGGACCGGGCGGTGGATTGGCTTGGTTGGCTGGCGATGGCCATGGCGAGGATGGGCCGCGGAAGGCCCGGAATCGTCTTGGCCATCGCGGGAATCATCAGTTTGGCCTGCCTCATTCATGCCTGGGCCAGCCTCAGGTTCCTCACCAGCCGGCACGACATGATCAGCCCGTCCAAGGAAGTCCAGAGGCGCTGGAAGGCCCATCTGGCTCGGGTGGGCGGCACCGAAGACGACATGGTTGTCGTGTTTGCCGGCGAAAATGAGGAGGCCATGAGGCCGGCGGTGGAAGACCTCGCGGCTTGCCTTCGTGATGAGCCCGGCAGGTTCCGCCGGGTGTGGCATGAGGCCGACCTGCGTCCCATCGCCGATAGGGCGCTTCAATTGGCGCCTGCGGAAAAGCTGGCGGCGATCCTCGGGCAGGTCCGCTCGATGCGGCCCCTGCTGGAGTTGCCCTTGGCATGGAATCTCTTCACGCTCCAGAATCTCGTTTACGAAACCCGCATGCGCCTCAAGGGCGTGACATCCGAAGCCGACCTTTCGCGCCGAGACCGGGCCAGCCGCAAGCCCGGTGCCGAGGCCGACGCCACCGTGCTTGACGGCTTCATTCTCATCCTTGAATCTGCGGCCGCTTCCCTTCGCACGGGAAAGCTCGCCGGGTCACCATGGCCCGCCGACGATGATCCCCGCGCGGCGCTGCTTCGCCGGCCGGGCCTCCTGTCGGCGCCGGGGGGCAAGCTCGCGTTCGTGCTGGCCAGCCCCGTGCCTGATGAATCCAACAAGCTCGACGCCAACAAGGCCTCGGTGGCAAGGCTCAGGGCCATCGTTGAACAAGTTCACCTCCGTCATCCCGGTTCGGAGATCGGTGTCACCGGTTTGCCCGTGCTCGAGAATGACGAGATGGAGGCGTCGCAGGCGGACACCACGCGCTCGAGCTGGATAGCCTTCGCCGGCGTGCTGGGACTGTATGTTTTCGTGTTCCGCACCTGGCGGGCGCCGCTGATCAGCGCGATTCCGCTCCTTGTCGGCACGATCATGGCGCTGGGATGGGCCACGGTCACGGTCGGTCACCTGAACCTGTTGTCGGCGACTTTCGCGGTCATGCTCATCGGCATGGGGGA
>JAGWVO010000301.1 GCA_018970845.1 Planctomycetota bacterium | reverse complement strand
TTCATCGTTTTGGGAATAGGCCTCCTTCTCATGGGAGTTGGCTCGTTTGTGTCGCTCTTTAGATCGAACAGCCTTCTCAAGCCGACCAGTCAGGAAGAAGCTTCCAGGATCGTCGCGGGAATCAAGCGACTGCAGTCGGTTTTTCAAATCAGCGGATTTTGCTGCATCGCCTTTCAAGTCTTTCGATCCGTTGAACTCACGACGGATATGGCCAACAACCTCCTGCTCTTTGTCTTTTCCTATGTTGGCAACGTGACGCTACTGACGGTCGCCATGTCCGATTTCATGCTTGGGATGATTCGCGAAAGCCAGTTGCAAACCGAGGCTTTCCTGAAATCAGAACTCCTCATTGATTATCAATCACGCCTCGAGCAATTGGCCGCATGCGGATTGACGGATTTTGATTCCGGAGAAATGGATTTTGCTAGTCAAATCAAAGAAAAAGGACTGGAATTGGCCCAGAAGGCATCGGCGGCATCAGGGATGCTTGGCGCCGAAAAACCTTCTGGCGGCGCGTCAGAAACAATTGACGACTTCGGTTGAAATCCAGCGGGCCACTTCAATATTTTACATTTCGCCCGCAGAGTTTTCCCCATATACATCGAGTGGCACCGGCATCACTCCGCAACCAGCCCGTAAGGCGCCGAGCGGTCGACCTGGTTGAGGCACAGTTCGGGCAGGCGGGATTCGCTCTCCAGATGCCGGACATCGTGGATCCGCTCCGCGGCCAGTCGCGCCAGCGAAAGCGCCAACTCGCCCGATTCCATCATGATCAGGATCACCCCCACGGCGTATCCCTGCCTGCGCATGTCGCCCAACGCCGCGGCCGCCTCCATCGACACCCGGGGCAGCAACGCCAGAATCGTCGTGTCGCGCGGAATCCGGTCGCGGCCGGCCGCCAGCAGTTGTTCAAGCGGCAAGCCATCCGTCTTTTCAAGCCGCGCCAGCAGTTCCCGAGCGCGATCCAACTGATCGTCCGACCGGCGCACGGGAAGAACCTGCGGGGCCAGCCTGTCGCTGGTTTTGGCGATGAAATTGGCGCCGGCCGTGTCGGACCTTTTCGTGGGCTCCAACACATAGCCTTCACTGAGGATCCGGTCGCGGGCATCCCGTCCGTTGGTGACAAGCCCCACCTGCTGCCTGAGTTCGCACAGGGCGCCCACCAGGCTGGCCGCCGCTGTCACCGCAAGGTCGCTCCGTGCGGGTTCCCCCTGCGCCGGGTAGCCATCGGCGTGGAAGTCGAGCACGATGGTGGCGCCCGCGAGGCAACTCGGCTCGAACACCCGGCACTGCAGGGTTCCCGATCGGGCGGTCGCCTTCCAGTGAACCCGGTTGAGCGGGTCACCCGGGGCGTATTCCCTGATTCCCGCCATGCGGGTCACATCCTCGAACAGGCGATGGGTGAGGCGGATCTCGCCGATGGGCCTGCGCGAGGCGATGTCGTAGCCGGCCAGCGGCACCACCTTGGGAAGCACCAGCAGGAACGCCGGAGGCGCCATGACCCGGAACTTGCGGTAAAGGCCGAACAGGTCGCCATTTTCCACCACCAGGGGTCCGATTTGGAAGTAGCCGCGGCGCAGGCATTCGATGGTGTATTCCAGGGTGATTGTTCCCTTGGGCGCCATCATCGCCAAGCGGACACGCCGGCCCTTCACCTTGAGCGAGCCCTTGCGGGGATCGATCGCCTCGCGGGCGACAAGATCCTCCAGCAAAATCCAAGGGATGGGGGCGGATGAGGTGTTGGTGACGCTGACTCGCATCCTCACGGTGCCGCCCACCTCGCGGCTGATGCCGAGGCCGTCGCGGCTGGCCGCGAGATGGTCGAGCTTGCCGGCGGCAAGGCCCCGGCTGATGAGCAGAAGCGCCAAAAGCGCGTACATGGAATAGGCCAAGAGGCCCGATTCCAGGACCAGCGCGGCCGCGAGGATGAGGCCGGCGACGACAAGCCATCGCGTCATCGGGAAAAGTGGTCCGTGGCGCCCGAACCGGGCAAGTGAGGCACGCGCACCTCTCCGACAACCTCATGAAGCAGGGCCGCGGCCGTGGTTTTGCGCAGGCGCGCCTCGGGCCTGAGGATGACCCGGTGCGCCAGGATGGGCTGGACCAGTCTCTTGACATCATCGGGGGTGGCGAACGACCGGCCGGCAAGCGCGGCATGGGCCTGGGCGGCGCGGTACAGGGCGATGCCGGCGCGAGGGCTTCCGCCCAGCGCGACATCATCGTGCTCGCGGGTGCCATGCACGATTTCCAGCAGGTAGCGGCGCACCTTGTCGTCTACCACGATGTCGCGGCAGGCTTCCTGCGCGGCGATCCATTCGGCGGCGGAAACCACGGGCTGGATCTCATCGATGGGGTGGCTTTTTTGCAGGCGGCCCAGGAGGCGCTCCTCATCCTCCAGCGACGGATAGCCGAGGCTGAGGCGCATGAGGAAGCGGTCGAGTTGGGCCTCGGGGAGCGGGAAGGTGCCTTCCTGGTCAATCGGATTCTGGGTGGCGATCACCAGGAAGGGCGGCTTGAGGCTGTAGGTTTGGCCGTCGACGGTGACCCGGCGTTCCGCCATGGCCTCGAGCAGGGCGGCCTGGGTGCGGGGAGTGGCGCGGTTGATTTCGTCGGCAAGCAATGTTTGGGCGAAGACGGGACCGGGGCGAAACTCGAACTCGGCGGTCTTGGGACTGAAGACGCTGACGCCGGTGATGTCGGTGGGCAAAAGGTCGGGAGTGCACTGCACGCGCTTGAAAACAGACCCGACGCTGCGCGCGATGGCGCGTGCCAGCATGGTCTTGGCCACGCCGGGAACATCCTCGAGAAGAATATGCCCCTCGGCGAGATAGGCGACCAAGGCGAGAGTGACCTGGTGCTTCTTGCCAACGATGACCTTCTCGATGTTGGCGGCCACCTTGCCGGCCACCGAGGCGATCTCGCGTCCCAAGTCCTTGGCCATGGGCCGGAACTCCCCACCAAACGGGCCAAGCCGACCCCAATCGGGCCGGCCGGGCTCATGAGGTGAATATAGGGGGCGCCGACGCCGGTTAGAACTGGTCCAGCCAGTAATGGAAACCGCTATGATACCGCTGCGGCTGCATCCCCATGTAGTGCCAGTTGGGCACCTTGAACGGGGGGTAGGCCATGTACGCCGGCGGAGGCATGTAGGGCTGGCCCGGCTGCTCGGGCCACTTCGGGCCCATGTTGGGCCAGTAGTTGTGGGGGAAGTAGTGGTAGGGGTAGTAGAACATCCGGGGCAGGCGAGGGTCGATGCCCTGGGCCCGTCCTTCGGGCGCGAAAAACGCGAGGGCCAGGGCCACAAGGCCGGCCTGGACGATCATGGCGCGCATCATGCTGCTTCTCCACCTGGGTGGGTCGTCGTGGACAATCCTTCCGGCCAAGCCTACATCCCGCCAAGCGGCCATGCCGGAACGCTCCCCCGCCGGCGGCGCGGTTTTTCATCGCCTCGGGACGGGTCGTTCCGCGGGGGAAACAGGTTCCAGCGGTGTCGGGTTTAACGGCGGGGCTGGGCGGAATTCGGGGTAAACCAGATGGATTGGCTCACGGACATCGATCATCCGCTCATCACGCGCTACGCCAGCAAGGAAATGGCGGCGCTCTGGAGCCCGCGCAAGCGCATCGGCCTGTGGCGGAGGTTGTGGCTGGCCCTGGCCACCTGCGAGGCCGAACTGGGCCTCACGGCCGACGACGGCATCACCCCGCGCATCCGGCCCGGCCAGCTTGAGGCGCTGGCCCGTCACCTCGATGACATCGACTTCGAGAACGCCGCCCGGCACGAGAAGCGCCTCCGGCATGATGTGATGGCCCATGTCCATGCCCTGGGCGACGCCTGCCCCGAGGCGCGCGACATCGTTCACCTGGGCGCCACCTCGTGCTTCGTCACCGACAACGGCGACCTGATGCTGATCCGCGAAGGCCTCGACATGCTCATCGGCAAGGTCGCATCCGTGGTGGCCGCCCTGGCCCGCTTCGCCCGCAAGCACCGCGACCTTGTCACGCTGGGCTTCACCCATTTCCAGCCGGCCCAACTCACCACCGTTGGCAAGCGGGCCTGCCTGTGGATCCAGGATTTCCTGCTCGACCTTGATGAACTGGCGCACCGGCGCGCCACACTGGCCTTCCGGGGCGCCAAGGGAACCACCGGCACGCAGGCCAGCTTCCTCACGCTGTTTCATGGCGACCACGCCAAGGTGAGGCAGCTCGACGCCATGGTGGCCAGGCGCATGGGCTTCGACCGTGTTTACCCCGTCACAGGGCAGACCTACCCCCGCAAGGTGGACGCGCAGGTTCTCGACGCGCTTTCGGGCTTGGGGCAAACCGGCCACAAGTGGGGAACCGACCTGCGGCTGCTGGCGCACCGGCAGGAGATCGACGAGCCGTTCGAAGCCGACCAGATCGGTTCCAGCGCGATGGCCTACAAGCGCAACCCGATGCGCGCCGAGCGGCTATGCGGACTTGGGCGCTTCCTGATGTCGCTGCCGGCCAATGCCGCCGCCACCGCGGCCACGCAGTGGCTGGAGCGCACGCTGGATGACAGCGTCAACCGCAGGCTGGTGATCTCGCAGGCGTTCCTGGCCGCCGACGCCAGCCTTCGCATCGCCCAAAACCTTGCCGACGGCCTGATGGCCCATCCCGAGGTGATCCGCCGCGAGGTGAACCGCTACCTTCCGTACATGGCCACCGAGAACATCATGATGGCGGCGGTGGCCGCGGGCGCCGACAGGCAGGAGGCGCACGAGGTGATCCGGAAGCATTCGCACGCCACGACGCTGGCGCTCAAGGAGGGCGCCGCGGGA
>JAGWVO010000300.1 GCA_018970845.1 Planctomycetota bacterium | reverse complement strand
CGGCGGACCAGCGCCTGCCCCCTCAGGGCCACGGCCCGCGCCTCGGCGGGCCTTTCAAACATGCGCCTCAGGTGGTCGGCCGCCTCGTCCTCATCGGGTTCGGCCCACGGGATGCCGGCGGGGTACTGGGGCAGGTCTCGCGCGATTGGAACCTTGCGATAACCCGCCAGGTATGAGGTGCGCTTGGTCATGAAGTCGCGGTTGCCCGAGTAATCGGTCGCCACCACGGGCTTGCCCAGGAGCATCGCCTCGGCCATCGTCAGCCCGAAGCCTTCGGCCCTGTGGAGGCTGGCGTAGGCATCGCAGCAGGCCGTCAGGGCGTTGGTGTCGGCGCGCGTCATCACCTGGTCGATGATGATCACCTTGCCTGCCGCCTCCTCGTGGCGCAAAAGCGCCATGGCGCCGGGGTCATGGTCGCCCCGGGTGACCTTGATCGCCAGCACGGCGTCCTCGCCTTGGCGAAACGCCTTGCGGAACGCGCGAATGAGCCCGAGCGGATTCTTGCGCTCGAAGACGCTGCACATGTCGAAGCTGAACAGCACCAGGAACGGTGTCTCGGGCAACCCGTAATACGACCGGGAGCGCGGTTCGAACGGCGCCATCGCCAGACCCGGGGTCATGGTCCTCACCGGCACCTCGAACGAGGAGGCGAACGAGTCGCGAATGAATCGGGTGGGCGCCCAGATTTCCTGGTACGCCTTGGCCCTTTTGGCCCACAGGGCCGGGGCGCGCTCGAGTTCCCAGTACCAGACGGCCACGCGGGCGGCATGGTGCCTTGCATGGCTCATCGAACGGGCGTGAATGTCGGCCAGGGTATGCTCGGGAGGCAGCAGGTGAATCGAAACGGGGTGAATTTCCGGGCCGCGCATTCCCTCGCGGTCGAGCTTGTCATGATGCACGGTGGCGGGCATGTCGCGGGGGGCGACCGGAACGCCGGCGGCTTCCAGCGCCCGGCGCATTTGCCAGGCGGCTTCCGATAGGCCGCTTGGATAGCAAAAGTGGCCGTAGAGGTTCACGCCGCCGGGGGCCGCCGTTTCGACCGGGCCCACCACCGGCGCCGTTTCGGCGGGAATCACCCGGCCAGACCTTCCGCTGGCCCAGGCCAGGAACCCGGCGCGGCCCGAATCGAGACCCCGGGGATGGGCCCGCTGCCAGGCGGGGCTGTCGAGCCACATCTCGTCGGCGCCGGCGGAGGGATCCTCCCCCAATTCGGCCATGAACCAGAGCGTGCTCGATACGGGCGTTCCGTGCACCAGGCGCGCGGTGCGGGCCATCCACCGGAACAGGGAGCGCCTCCACGGTGGAAGGATGCCCTCGGGAAGCATCGACCGGAGGTGGTCGAGGTGGTGCCACAGGCGCCGGGCGGCCAGCGAGGGGCGGGCCAGCCAGAGGTCGCGCACCCTGGCACGGCTGGAAGGGGGAACGGGTGTTCCATCCGACCCGAGCAACCACCTGCCGAAGGGGCCGTCGGGGCCCGAGCTGATGGGGCGCTGGTCCGCCGGCCAACCCTGCGCCGCATGGATCACGCCCTGAAGGAGCGACTCGTCATCGTTGGTGGCGACAGGCGGCCATGCCAGTCCAAGGGCGCGCATCTCGCGGGCGCAGTCGTCGGAGTCGTGGATATCAAGAGGCGGGGAGAACCGGGCGGTGGCCCAGGCCTGGAGCACCAAGCGGGTCATGCGGGCCAGCTTGATCAAAAACCTGGGGGTGCGCGCCAGCATGCGGGGCAAGGCGCGCAGTCCGCGCGCCCGGGTGGCCCCCGCGCCTTCCATGGTGTTCGCCGCCATCCTTGGCATCCCCCAAGGAAGCGATGGTACCGGCTGCCGCGGGCGCCAATCAAGCCGGCATGAAGAGGGCCCCGGCTTGCGCCGGGGCCCGTGGATCACCGATCGATCGGCCGGTTAACGGTTCTATTCACTGGCGGCCTTGCGGAACTCCTCGAGTCGCTTGCGCATCTCGGCGGTTTTCGGGCCGTCCCCGGCGACCTTGATGGCCTGCTCCTGGGTTTTCACCGCACCCGGCTTGTCGCCCGAGTGGAAGCGGGCCAGGGCCAAGGTGTCGAGAATGTTGGCGTCCTTGCCCGAGGCGGCCTTGTCGGCGGCCTCGGCGAGGATGACAGCCACCTTGGCATGGAACGCCGTGGGATTTTTCGTCCGGGCCGGGTCGATGAAGTTCCACGCGAAGCGGTTGAGTTGTTCGGGTTCGTCCTTCATGAAGGTGGTCGTCATCTTGCCGGCATAGGCGAGCGCCTCGGGTTCCTTCTTGGTGAAGACGAGGATCTGGAACTTGAGGGGCCCGAGGGTTTTCTCGGCCTCGGGGTCGATCTCGAACGCCTTGTCGAGCGCCTTGACCGCCTCGTCGGCCTTGCCCGAGCGGATCAGGGAGATGGCCTCGACCTGGGCCTGCTTGAGGCGCGCCTTCACGGCGCCCTTCTTCACGGCCGCGGCGAGGTCGAACTTGCCGGCGGAAACCTGGGTGAGGGTCTGTTCAAACTCGGGGTTCATCGGATGGCCGATGAACGCCACCTTGCCCTCGACCACGACGAAGGCCGCGGGAATGCCCTCCTCGCCGGCGGCCTGCATCCAGGCGGCGTTCGTGGCGCGGTCCTTGTCGATGACGACGGTGTAGTCCATCTTGGCGCCCATGTCCTTGACGAACGGCTCGACATCCTTCTCTTCCTCGTCGGTCACGCCGATGAACGGGATCTTGGGATGCTTTTTCTGCAACTCGGTCAGGTGGGGAATGCTCGTGCGGCATGGCGGGCACCAGGTGGCCCAGAACTCCACGACATAGGTCTTGGACCTGTCCTCGGCCTTGGGTTCCTTGCCCTTGACCGTCTTGGCCAGGGTGAGCGGCGGCGCGGAGTCGCCGACCGCGAGGCTGGACTTCGGCTTCGCCGGCGCGTCCTTTTTGGCCTCGGTGTCCTGGGCGCGGATGCCCAGGGCCAGCGCGACGCAGGCGGCCAGCGGGATCGTGAATCGGAGGAAGTTCATGATGAGCCCTTCTTGCTTGGTCGCGGAAAAACGAACCGGCCCGTGACAGGCTATCACGGGCCGGAGGGTTGCCGGAAGCGGAATCCGCCCGATTACTTGGCGGTGATTTCCTTGATGCGGATGTTGCGGAACGAGACGGCGTCACCGTGGCCGGCGAACCCGAACGATCCCTTGGCGTTGTCCTTGCCGGGGTGGGGCTTGTTGGCCATGAATTCGGTGACCTTGGAGAGGTCGGTGTCGAGGACCTTCGAGCCGTTGAGTTCGGCGACGATGGTGGATCCCTTCACGGTGACCTCGGCCATGTTCCACTCGCCGACGGGTTGCATGTAGCCGCGCTTGACGGCGGTCATCCCGTAGGCTGAGAGGTTGTACTGCCTGGGGTCGAGCTTGGAATACTTCTCGGCGGTGTCGTCGAGGATCTGGAGCTCGCACATGCCGGTGTAGGCGGTGTCGCCGGTTCCGGGGTAGCGGATGGCCAGGCCGTTGTTGCCGCCGGGCGGAACCTTGTACTCGAGGCGCACCACGAAGTCGGTGTAGTCCTTGGGGGTGTGGAGCACGCCTCCCTTGCCGGGCTTGCAGCGGATGGCCCCGTCGGCGACCTCGTAATTGTCGACCGCGCCCTTCCAGTCCTTCAGGTCGGTGCCGTTGAACAGCTTGGTGAACGAGGACTCGTCGTCGTAGGCCGCGGCCAGGGCCTTGAGCGCCTCGGCGGGCTTCAGCTCACGGACGAAGATGTTGCGCCAGTGGGCGTCGCCCTTGGGGCTGTGGGTTTGCAGGAGCACCTTCCCGGCGCGCGGGAGTGGCGACTTGCGGTCCCAGTAGTTCTCAAGCCGGGCGTTCTTCACCACGAGCTTGCCGTTGAGGTGGATGGTGGTGCGGTCGCCGACTTGCAGGATGCGGAAGGTGTTCCACTCGCCGGGGGGATTGTCGGCCTTCACGAGCGGGTCCCTGCCGGGATTGCCCTTGCCGTTGTTCCACAGGCCGCCGGAACCGAGGGCCTTGCCGAGGCCGGAGGGATCGGGTTCGGTGGGGTCCCACACCTGGACCTGGGGGCTGTGCTTGAGGTAGATGCCGCGGTCGATCTTCGGCCCGATCTTCCAGTCGATGAGCAGTTCGTAGTCGGAATAGTCCTTGTCGGTGGTGAGGTAGGCGCCCTCGCCGTCGTTGATGAGAACGCCGTTTTCCACGCGCCAGTGCTTCTTGGCGTCCTCGGTCCACTCCTCCACCTTGGCCTTGCGCTCCTCGGCGGAAAGCTTGGCGACATCGGCGGGCGAGCCGCCCTTGGAGTGGATGGCCCAACCGTGCCAGCCGGTGAGGTCCTTGCCGTTGAAGATGGCTGTGAAGCCCTCGGGGGGCTTGGGAGCCTCGACCGGCTTGGCGGCCGGGGTGTCCTGGGCCCTGAGGCAGGCGGCGCATGCCGCCATGGCGACGATCGAACGGATCGCGCGTGTCATGCTGGGAAACTCCTGATGCTGGTGCGACGCCTTGCCGGGACGGGCCTGCCCGCTGCCGCGGCGTCAGCTAAACTGCAGGATTGGAAATCTAATGCAACCGGGGCCGACTGACCATGAAAAAAACCGCCATTCTTCTGATCGACTGTCCCGACCAGAAGGGAATTGTCGCCGCGGTCGCCGAGTTCCTCTACCGCCACCAGGCCAACATCCTCCATGCCGACCAGCATCAGGATGCCGAACGCGACCTGTTCCTCATGCGGGTGGAATGGGATCTCGAGGGATTCAGCATGGACCTCGAGGAATTTCCGCGCAGGTTCGCCCCGGTGGCCGACCGGTTTTCCATGCGCTGGCGGCTGGA
>JAGWVO010000299.1 GCA_018970845.1 Planctomycetota bacterium | reverse complement strand
CACCGTGACTGTCGGCCCCATTCCCGCGGTGCCATCAAGCGATCTCATGCAGGGATTGGTCTGCAAGCCGGAGCAAGGTGTTGAAGGCGCGCTTCCGTTGCGTGGCGACCATCCGCTCATTTTCAAAAAAGCCGCTTCAACCGTGGGCGAGGCGATGCGCGCATGGTCGGCGGGGCAAGCCCTGGATCGGACCCGGGCCCGTTTTCAAAAGGTCGGCGAACAAGCCGGCTATTGACGGAACTGGAGCCATGGGAATAGCTTAAAGGCTTATTCCTGCACCGGTGCGTTTGTCCCATGGCACCAGCGGGTCGTCCCTTTGATCCCGCGAATCTGGAGGTTGGCTTAAGGTGCGGGCCATTATCAGCGATGTTCACAGCAATCTGGAAGCGCTCACTGCGGTTCTTGAAGACGCCCGATCCGTGGGTGCCACCGAATTTTTCTGCCTCGGTGATGTTGTCGGGTATGGCCCCAATCCCCGTGAGTGCCTTGGAAAGGTGATGACTTTCGACAAGGTCCTGCGTGGCAACCATGACCATGGGGCATTGCTTGAGCCTGAGGGATTCAATCCATCCGCCGAAAGGGCCATTTTCTGGACGCGAAGCCAGATTCAGCCAAGCCACGAAACGGCGGCCGAACGACTCAAACCATGGGCGTTTCTCTCGGAATGCCAGCCCTATTTTTCCGGCGGCGACGGTTCCCTTTATGTCCATGGTTCGGCGCGCAATCCCTTGAATGAATATGTCTTTCCCGAGGACATCTACAACAATCGCAAGATGGAGCAGATATTCGCCCGGGTTGAACGAGTCTGCTTCCAGGGGCACACCCATGTGCCGGGCGTGTTTGTCGAATTGTCGCCGGGAGGCCCATACGATTTCCGCTCACCGGAGGAAATCAACCACACATTCACGCTTGACGATCAGAAGGTTCTTGTGAATGTCGGTTCGGTTGGGCAGCCCAGAGACAGCAATCCGCAATCCTGCTATGTTCTTTTGCAGGGAAACACGATCACCTATCGCCGGGTTCCCTACGACACCGAGGCGGTCAGGCAAAAAATTTACCGCATCCCCGAGCTGGAGAACTATCTCGGCGACAGGCTGCTGAAGGGGCGGTGATCATGGGCCGCCCCGCAACACGGGCGGATTCATGAGCGAGAGCGAAAAGAAACCGGCGGGCTCAAGTCTTTTCCTGCCATTGATCATCATGACCTTCGCCTGGATGTACCTGGGCACCGTTCTGTGGCCGCAAAAGCCCCCCATTGCCGATCAGGCATCGCCGGCCATCCAGCCTGCCGGCGTCTCTGGCGGCAAACCCTTTGAATTTCCCAAGGCCGGTGAAAACCTGCCCATCATTGGATCGGATTCGGCCGACAGCCCTTATTTCATCGAAGCCAAGTTCGACCCCAAGGGTGCCGTGCTTCGCAGGCTGGTTTTGAACAGGTTCGGTGGAGCCGACGGCACGGGCCGGGCGACGGGCAAGCCTTTGGAGCTGATTCCGGAAAATCCGGTAGGAAGCGCGCCGGAATACAGCCCGGGTGCCTTTGGCATCACCCACTTCGCTGGTGAATCGGCCCGGCAGCCGATTGATGAGCTGACCCGTCGCGATTGGGCTTTTTCAGTCACCAGGGGAAAGCTTGAAAGCGGCAGGGAAGAAACCCGCGTGGTTTTTCAAACGGAGGTGCGAGGAGTAAAGTTAACCAAGACATTCAGACTCGTGGAAGGAGAATATCACCTGGGATTGGACATCACCATGGAAAGGTCCGACCCTTCCGCGAAATCATTTCGCTACCAGTTGGCCGGACCGCGGGGTTTGCCGCTGGAAGGGGACTGGTTCACGCAGTCTTTCCGCAACGCCGTCTTCGGCACCCAGGACACCCGCGGTTCATTCGACCGTCAGGTGCTCGACATGAGGTCCTCACTGATGGTTTCACTTGGGGCGCCCGCCACGATCCAGAAGGGAATCACCAGTTCAAACCTGCTCCGCTACGCCGGTATCCAAACGCAGTACTTTGCGTCGGCCATCGCCCTCAGGGATCCCCAGGCCGTGCCTTTCCGTAATTGCCAGGCGACGGTGGAAACCGCCCAACTCCGCGGCAGGCTTGAATCATGCGACCCCTCCACAGGCATCCTGTTGATTCGGCCGGAAGGCAGGCCGCCGGTGACATTCAGGATGACGCCGGGCTTGGCAAGCCGGCTTGGGACTCTACCCGAGCGGGGCACGGACTTGGCGATAACCTATGTTTGGTCGCCGGAATCCGCTGAGGACTCCTTCGAATGGGTAGCGATTGACGCCGTTGCCGGTGACACAACCCATCCGCTGTTCGTGACAGACGCGACTGTCCGCCTGGGCACTGACGAAATACCCCTCTCAACCTCGCCGGTCACCCACAGTTACGTGCTTTACAACGGGCCTGCCAAGCCTGGCTTGCTTTCGCAGTTGAGGGGTGAATCGGCCGTTGATCCCAAAGTGATTTCTGGCTATTCGGCGGACCTCAGGCTCGACACCATCGTTGATTACCCATCAGCTTTCGGCGCCTGGTTCCTGTGCGGCGGGTTTTCCAAGGTTGTCATTCTCTGCACCAATTTCCTGCATGGTGTGCTTGGTGCCATCCATTTCGTGGTCCCGAGCTATGGATTGGACATCATCCTCCTGACTGTTCTGGTCAGGTTGCTTCTGTTTCCATTCACGAGGGGGCAAGCCATTTCAAGCATGAGGATGCAGGCCTTGGCTCCGGAGTTGAAGGAATTGCAAGCCAAATATGGAAATGACCGCCAAAAAATGGCGCAGGTCCAAATGGAACTCTATCGCAAGAATGGCATCAACCCGCTTTCCGGATGCCTGCCGATGCTGCTTCAGATGCCGGTGATGATGGGTCTTTATTTTGCACTACAGGAAAGCGTGTTTTTCAGGTTGGCTCCCGTCGAATTGACTTGGATCAGAAATCTTGCCGCGCCTGACATGCTTCTGGAATGGGGCGATCGGATTCCTTGGATCAGCAGGCCATCCGATTATGGCGGATTCATCTACTTGGGCCCGTTTCTCAACCTTCTGCCCTTGTTTGCCATGTCCCTCATGGTTGTTCAGCAGAAGTTGTTCATGCCGCCCCCGACTTCCGATGAAATGAAGCAGCAGCAGGACATGATGATGGTCATGAGTGTCGTGATGTCCGTGATGTTCTATCGTGTTCCTTCGGGGCTTTGCTTGTATTTCATCGTTTCCAGCCTTTGGGGATTGGCGGAGCGACAATTCCTTCCCAAGGCTCAGGCCGTTTCCGCGCCCGTGGCCAAGCCGGCAGCCTCGAAGCCGACAGGCACGGAGAAAAAAAATAAAGGTCAGGAATCGTTGCTCGAGAGATTCCAGCGCTTCGTTCGAGAGGCCGGGGAGAAGCCGAGAAACTGATCAAGGGGGTGGACGGGCAATGCTGCAGCGGAGTGGCTTGGCCCTGATCGATGACTTGATCGTGGCCGCTGGCAGCGCGTCGGGAACATCTCCCCGGGCCGTCATCAGGTTAAGCGGGCCGCGGGCGGCATCGATCACCACAAGTTGGTTTTCCGGAACTAGTCCGCCCCGTCCGGGACATTGGGCAGTTGGCTTCCTTCATTTTCCATCATTTTCGGAACCTATCCCCGCTCTGACGGCGGTATGGGATTCTGGAAAAAGCTATACCGGCCAGGAAATGGCGGAGTGGCACTTGACCGGTTCTCCTGCGATTGTCGATCTGGCGATTGACGCGGTAAGAAGCCAAGGCGGAAGGCTGGCGGAACCGGGTGAGTTCACCCGCCGGGCCTTTCTGTCCGGGCGCATCGACCTTCCAAGGGCGGAGGCTCTCATCGGGTTGGCTGACGCGACATCCCCAGCGGATTTGCGGCAAGCCTTGGACCAGCATGCGGGAGGTTTGTCCGTGCCTCTGGAAAGACTTCGTGATGGATTGGTCGACCTGCTGGCCGATTTGGAAGCGGGGCTAGATTTTGCCGATGAGGACATCGAAATTCTGCCATTGGATCAATTGCTCCGGCGTCTAGCTGAATTGTTGGCGCATGGATCCTTGGCTGGTCGAAAGCTGGAATCGAGGTCGGATTCCTCACGCCGGATGCGGGTCGCCTTGGTCGGGCGTCCCAATGCCGGGAAAACAAGCCTTTTCAATGCACTCACGAGTTCTGAAGGGTTGGTTTCTGACTTTCCGGGAACCACGAGGGATTGGCTCGTGGCGCCGCTGCCATTGCCGGGCGGGGTCGTGATCGACCTCGTCGACACGGCGGGGCTCGGCCAAACATCGGATTTGCTTGCGGATGATGTCAGGCGGCAAACCCTTTCATTGATTTCCCAAGTGGACCTTCTGGTGATTTGCCAGCAGGCGGGCCAGCCACGCTTCTCCTTGGAGAAAGGTTTGGAAGGGTTGCCGCGCCTGGAGGTCATCACCAAGGCAGACCTTGCTACATCTTCAATGGAAGACCTTCCCGCTTGCAGCGTTAGGAGTGGCGAGGGGATGGAGAAATTGTTGGTTTTGATGGCCAGCAAGGTCTCGGAGGTTTCAGGTCGGCGGGGATCCCTTCATATGGTTCGCTCCAAAGCCTTGCTTGAAACGGTTGTATCAAGGTTGCGTGCCGCCCATTCCGCGGCCTTGAACGAGGATGGTCAGGAAATCGTGGCCTTGGAATTGAGGCATGCGCTGGACGCCATGGGAGAGATTGCCGGAACGCTCACCAGCGACGACTTGCTGGGAAAGATTTTTTCCCGTTTTTGCATCGGCAAATGATGCAGCGCGCATACTCGAAAAACATCTGAATGAGTTTTGTTCTCTTGGCCATTATAATCTCAGATGGAGGCTAT
>JAGWVO010000298.1 GCA_018970845.1 Planctomycetota bacterium | reverse complement strand
GGACCGAGGCACTGGCCAACCATGCCAACTGCCTTCCGGCCAAATCCCAGTCTCCGACTTTTCCGAATGAGTCCATGATTACCCATACTTGATTCGTGCCGGAGCGAATAGCGCCGGTCAATCGACTCGAGTCCTTGCCGGCTCCTGAAAGCACTGTTTCCAGGTAGTCTTCCATGCCCAATTCGACAACCAAACCAAAGTCACCGCTCTCCGCTTGTCTTTCGAAAAGTTCCGCACCTCCGCGGTCGATTCGGTGAATGATCGCATTCCAATCGTGATGCTCCAAAATCCGGGTAATGGATTCAGCGGCATGAAGAGAACCGCCAGAAACGGCGACTCCGGCAATCCTTGGCCGACTAGTATCGGAAGATGACATCAAGGGTGAGCCGGAAATTAAGAAGAGTTTCCTGGGGTTTCGCTATCGGGAACTCAAAACCGATGCCTGTCTGTATATTTTCAGAAAATTTGTATCTCATGCCGGGAGCCAAGGTGAGCTGATTGACATTTGATGAGCTCGAACCGCCGAAGTTCACCAAATCCGCGCCACTGACTGTTAGCAAGGGGATGTTTGAACCACCTGAAGTCACATGCGACCAGTTGAGGTCGAGAAAAGGGTAAATCTTGTGCCAGTTGGCGATGTCATAATCGATATGGGCGCTGAACAGCAGGTAATCCGACCTTAGGTTGTTGGCTCCAAAGTTGTATCCAAACATTCCCATCGTGTTGAAGGCACCATAGGAACTTCGAAGAAAAGTCTGGCCGACGCTTGCGAAAGGCGTCAGGCCCAGGTTCCCGGTGTTCTGGTACACATTGCTGCTGCCGGGAATCTGGATTTGAACACCAGCCGCCGCCACGGTGGCGCTTCTCTCGTCACGAAAAAATGTCCACTTGGGTGTGAGCCAGAATTCGCTAAACGCGTTGGAATCAAACCTGCTTTGGTCCAATGGAAACGACGAACTTCCCGTGACGCCAATTCCACCCAATTTGTTGATGGTGAGCGAAACCTTTTCAGTAAGGGCGGCGCGAAGTTGGGTACCGTACCAGAACAGACTGCCGCTGGCCACGGGGTTCGACCCTGGAATGGCCTGATAGACGAATATGGGACGCACCTCTGTCAAGGCGCGTGGATCTTCAAAGAAGAACGGATTGGTGACGGGACTGATCATCTGGTCGAAAGCATGGTCGCTTTGGAACCACCTCCGGCCAGGGGTGCCTCCCGTGATGCCGAGGTATTCACCGGCTTGGCTGAAAAACTGGGTACCCCCCTGCCCCGATAATGGTTGATTCGGATTGAACCCGGAGGCGGGAACACTGCCGGGAGGAGGCCCAAAGGCGGGTGGAGGAACGGCCCCGGGCCCGGATTGCAGGACGGGAGGCGGCGGCGGAGGCGCTTCGGCCTGAATCAACTTGATAGGTGACGGCTGTGGCGAAGGCTGGTACTGAACCTTTTGCACCGGAGACGGCGATTCGGGCAAAGGGATGACTGAAGGAGGATGCGGAATGGGGCTTGCCAACCGAACGCCATTGGCCGGACCCGGCGCCTGAGCAATCAATCGAGGCGAAACCCCGACCAACATTGCCATGGCAGCCAACCAACAGGTGCGTTTGGACCAATCCATGGCCCACTCCCCGGGAAAGAGGTCATTCCAATGACCCATGGTTCGTTTATCGTCTGTTGGTATGTGAATTCGTAGTCACCAAACTGAGTTAAGAAAAAAAACAGCAGACAATGACCAAATCAAACTGCCCAAACACCCCAAACAGTCATCTCCAAGGTGCGCTCTTATGAAATTATGGATATTTATGGCAGCTGGATTGACGGCCTGGATGCTGGCGTTCGCCAATGGCCCTCAATGCGCCCATGCTTGGTGGGTGGAAGGCCATGCGAGAATCGCGGAAGCAGCAAGCCAAGTCCTGCCTCCTGAGGTTCCAGCATTTTTTCGGGCGGCTGGCAAGGATCTCGGGCAGATATCCGGCGATCCTGACAGGTGGAAAAACAAGGATCTTCCACATCTGCGCGCCGCCGAAAGTCCCGAACATTTTCTTGATCTTGAGTATCTTGAAAAAGCTGATCTTCCTGCGGACAGGTACAAGATGCTCGACTGGCTCAAGCTGAAAAACCGTAAGGCTGAAATCGTGGGAATGCTTCCTTTCGCGCTGCTTGAAGCCCACGAACGATTGGCCTGCGCGTTCCAGGACCATCGCGCCACTCCCGACAGCGCGATCATTCGCGCCAAGTGCGTCATTCAGGCCGGTATTCTTGCCCATTACACAGCCGACTGCTCGATGCCCCTTCACACGACCAAGAATTTTGACGGAAAGCCCGACGGCAAAGGCAAAATCACGCAGAAGGGAATCCATGGCCGACTGGATTCATTTCCTGAAAAACATGGAATAACCGCGGAGGAATTGACTCGAGGACTGAAGCCCGCGGATATTTCCTCAACAAGGGAACGGGTCATGGAGGAAATTCTCCATGGCCACGGGTTCGTTCAAAAGGCATACGAACTTGATGCCGCCGGCTCATTCGAAAAACCAACAGCGGAAAGCCGTGAATTCGTCGTGCAGCGATGCAAGCGCGGCGTGTTGTTCACATCGGAACTATGGCTATCCGCGTGGCGTAAAAGCGCGACATTGCCAAAGCCTTACTGAACAGGCTCAAGCCTGGACTTTGCCCACCTGGCGGCCGAGCGAATACCCGAATCGGGATCGTCAACAAACCGGCAAACCTTTGGAAGGTCACGCGAATCGCCGCGGGATCCAATCAGCCAAAGCGCGTTCCTCCGCAGGCCTTGAGGGCGCGCGCGCCACATGGCGGATTCCCTGAACATCGATCTCAACGTGGCGTCATCGGCCTCCAGAATCGAGCCGGGATCAATCGCCATCATGCCAGCATCTTGGCCCAGTGGTGTCTCACCGATGAAGGCCTTCCTGTTCCACGGACAGGCTTCCTGGCAGATGTCACAACCAAAGATCCAGCCTTTGAGTTGGTCCGGAATCCAATCCGGACCCTCGCCGCGATGCTCGATTGTCCAGTAGCTGATGCATTTCCGGGCATCGAGCCACCCATGGGGAGCCAGCGCCCCGGTAGGACACGCTTTCACGCATGCCGTGCAAGAACCACATCTGTCATGGATGAAAGGCGCGTCCTCGGTGAGGGGGATGTCGAGAAGGATCGCGCCCAGGACGGTGAAACTTCCCATTCGGGGATTGATGAGCATCGTGTTCCGGCCAATCCAACCCAAGCCGGCACGCCGCGCGAAATCCCGCTCCATCAGTGGGGCCGTGTCCGCCACCACCCGTCCTTTGGCTCCCGGGGATGTCTCGACGATCCACTCAAGGGCATGTCCCAATCTTTCCCTGATAGTCTCATGGTAATCCGGGCCTCTGGCATACCGTGCCACTTTACCTATCGCATGTTCATCATCAGGTAGCGGACCACGGTAGGACATGGCGGCCATCACCACGCTTTTGACGCCATTCAACACCGATTCAGGGTGGCGCCGCGCTAGAGCGTGCCGCGCCATGTACTCCATTCCGGCGTGCGCGCCTTCCCTGATCCATTCCTGAAGCCTCGCAAATCCGTCGGCCTCCACGGCGGGCGCGATTCCAACTTGGTGAAATCCCAAGGACAGGACTTTTTCCTTGAGTTTTGACGCCAAACTTACTTGGGCTACAACGGGATTCGTCACGGGTCGACGCGACGAGAGGCCAATAGCAGTCCGCGGGAATCCATCCATTTCTGCAATTTCTTTGGCCATTCAGACAAAACCGGATCCTTGGAAGCCAGGCCAACGCCATGCTGCCCCTGGTCATAAACGACGAGTTCAACAGGAACCCCGGCCTTCTGGCATGCTTCTCGGTATAGCATGCTGTTCTCGATGACGACCGCCTTGTCCGCCTTGGTGTGGAACAGGAATGTGGGGGGCGTTTCCTTGCTGACCTGAAGGTGATTGCAGAGACTGGTCACCAAGGCCTGATCAGGGTTGTTTCCAAGCAGGTTGCGACGCGACCCCATGTGGGCATGGGGTGGTTCAAGGGTGATGACGGGGTAGCAAAGGATGGAAAAATCCGGCCTGCTGGAAACCTTGTCAATCGGGTCCATCGGGTCGAGTCCCTCCCCCTTGAAATGGGTGCTTACCGTCGAAGCCAGATGCCCTCCCGCGGAAAATCCCCAGATGCCGATTTTGGATGGATCAACCCCTAGGTCCCGGGCATGAAACCTGACATGCCGGATGGCCCGCTGGGCATCCATCATCGGTACGGGATGCCTGTACCCCGGTGCGTGACGATATTTGAGCACGCATGCCGTGATCCCAATGGAATTGAGGAATTCAGCGGGTTCCTTTCCTTCATGACCAATGGCCAGGCCTCCGTAGCCGCCACCCGGACAAACGATGATGGCCGTGGGGACGGATTTTTCCTTGGCCGGTTTGTAAATCGTCAGTGTCGGAGCGTCATTGGGTTTTTCGGGTAAAAGCATGGGAGCCTTGCCGGTCCAAAGGGGAATGGTCGTGACATCCGCCCCAAGGAATGTGCAAATCAAGAAAGCCGGGAACGCGCTTATCATGGCAAATGGTCTCGTGTTAAAAAGTCATCCTGACAAGGAATGTTTCGGGATTGGACGAACACCATAGGTTGGGCAGCGTATATTATGGGTGGGGGATTTGAAAGCCCCCGGCAAGCCCGCAAGGGAAAGGGGGCGATCTGGTTTCGACCGGGCGAACGGAAGTGTGGTGAGCGTGCCGTGGTTGATCGGATGGCCACGTAAATATCCGATCGCACTACAACTGCTGAACCGCAGTTGACCTTGGCGGCCTAAGTAGGCCTCCCCAT
>JAGWVO010000297.1 GCA_018970845.1 Planctomycetota bacterium | reverse complement strand
GCAACTAAATCGGTTTTTTCGCTGAGGGATACTGGAAAAATCACCACCTAGAAAAAACAGGCAATATGGGAAGAACAAAGCCGCTTTCGACCCATTCCAAAATCAAAGCCAAGGGGCCGGGAGTTTTCGTCCCGGCCCCTTGGTTGCTTGAGTGTAAGCGAGGTTATTTCTTCACTTCGTACTCGGCGTCGATCACATCATCGGCTCGCGCACCGGCACCGGGGGCCGTGCCCGATGGCCCTGCCTGGCCGGCGCCCATTTGGGAAGCCGCGGCCATCGCTTGCTGCAAATCCTGGGTGGCGCGCTTGATGGCCGCCACATCGTCGCCCTTGATCGCCTCGCGGGCCTTTTGGGCCGCAAGTTCAAGAGGCTTGCCATGGTCACCCAGCTTCTCGCCGTTTTCCTTGAGGAATTTCTCAACGCGGTGGGCCGCGTTGTCCGCCTCGTTGCGGGCGTCGATCAGTTCGAGCTTGCGCTTCTCGTCAGCGGAGTGGGCCTCCGCGTCCTTGCGCATCTTTTCGACCTCATCGGTGGAGAGGCCGGAAGAACCCTTGATCTCCACATGGGCCTGCTTCCCGGTGCCGAGATCCTTGGCCGTCACCTTCAGGATGCCGTTGGCGTCGAGCGAGAAGGTCACCTCGATCTGGGGTTCGCCACGAGCGGCGGGTGGAATCCCCTCAAGGTTGAATTCACCCAGCTTGCGGTTCGAGGGGCTGGCGGCGATCTCGCTTTCCCCCTGGAACACCGAGATGGTCACGGCGGTTTGGCCATCGGCCGCCGTTGAAAAGACCTGCTTCCTTTCCGTGGGGATCGAGGAGTTGCGTTCGATGAGACGGGTGAGCCGACCGCCGAGCGTCTCAATGCCCATGGAAAGCGGCGTGACATCGACGAGCAGGACATCCGACTTGCTGCCAAGGAGCAGTTGGGCTCCCTGGATGGCGGCGCCCACGGCGACCACCTCGTCGGGATTCACGCCGCGGTGCCCTTCCTTGCCGAAGACCTCCTTGACGAGTTGCTGGATCCTCGGCATGCGGGTCATGCCGCCGACCATGACGATCTGGTCGATCTCGCCGGGCTTGAGCTTCGCGTCGGCAAGGGCCTTCATCACCGGAACCTTGCAGCGCTCGAAGAGGGGCTCGCAGAGCCTTTCAAGCTGGGAACGGGTCAGCGTCATCTGCAAGTGCTTGGGGCCCGAGGCGTCCGCCGTGATGAACGGAAGGTTGATGTCGGTGGAAGGCTGCTGGCTCAGGTCCTTCTTGGCCCTTTCGGCGGCTTCCTTGAGGCGCTGGAGCGCCATCTGGTCCTTCCGCAGGTCGATGCCGTTGGATTTCTTGAAGTCCTCGGCGATGTGGTCGATCACCACCTGGTCGAAGTCGTCACCACCCAGGTGGGTGTCGCCATTGGTGGATTCCACCTTGAACACACCGTCTCCCACATCAAGGATCGAGATGTCGAAGGTGCCGCCGCCGAGGTCGAACACGGCGATTTTTTCGTTGGCCTTGCGGTCCATCCCGTAGGCCAAACTCGCCGCCGTCGGCTCGTTGATGATGCGCATCCGCTGCTTGGTCTTCTTGCCGGTCTTGGGATCCTCGATATCCCATTCCGTGTCGAAACCGGCGATCTGGGCGGCCTCGATTGTCGCCTGCCTCTGCGCGTCGTTGAAGTAGGCGGGAACCGTGATCACGGCCTTGCGCACCGTGTGGCCCAGGTAGGCCTCGGCCGACTCCTTGAGCTTCCTCAGGATCATCGCCGAGACTTCCGGGGGAGTGTAGGTCTTGCCGTCGATGTCCACCTTGGCCGGATCGTCGCCGCTGCCGACGATCTTGTAGGGAACGAACTTCTCCTCGCCCTCAACCTCCTTGCGTCGGCGGCCCATGAACCTCTTGATGCTGTAGAGGGTCCGGCGCGGATTCGTGACGGCCTGGCGCTTGGCCTGGTCGCCCACGAGCCTTTCTCCCTTGTCGGTGAAAGCCACCACGCTGGGCGTGATGCGGTTGCCTTCCTGGTTGGCGATGACCTTGACCTCACCGCCTTCCATCACGGCGACCACGGAGTTGGTGGTTCCCAGGTCGATGCCGATGATTTTTTCCTCTGCCATGATCCACTTCCGTTTCTGCCACCATGCCGGCGGCCTTTGGGTATCTGATCGTGCCCCTTGGTGATCCTCAGGCTACTGGTCGACTGATACTGCAATCGTCATGCCAGACGAGCCATCGCCACGCACAATTCATCACAAGCCAAACAATTTGAAATACTTACGGCTATTGAAATAAATGGATAGATTTATAAGACCAGAATCAGGCGCCAAAATGGCAGCGAGCCCAAAATGGTGCCTTTTTAGCCGGTTGCCATTCTGGCAGCCGGTCAGATGGCTGCGGAATCCGCAGCCTCATCGCTTGCCAGCCAATCGGCCAGATGGGCCGAAAACGCCTCCTGCAGGGCCCGTGTCACGGGCCCGGGAACGCCATCATGCACGGGGTTCGCGTCCACCCTCACGATGGGAAGAATCTCGGCGGAAGTACTCGTGAGGAACATCTCACGGCACCTTGGCAATTCCTCCACCCTTAACGGGCGCTGCCTGACGGGGATATTCCTCGAGGCGGCCAACTCCAAGACCAAGTCCCGCGTGATTCCGGGCAGGATCCGCGGACCTTGGGGATGGGTGATGACAGCGCCATCCATCACGGCGAAGAAACTCGAGTGGCCGCATTCGGTGAAGGTGCCGTCATCCTTGTGCAGCAGCGTCTCATGGTTGCCGGCTTCCTTGGCCGCCTGCACGGCAAGGCAATTTCCAAGCAGGTTGAGCGACTTGATGTCGCAACGGCCCCACCTGATGTCCGGATGGCGCGACACCCCGACGCCGGCAGCGCGCTTGGGGGCGTACGGGTCGGCGAAAGGAGAGACATAAAAGAGTTCGCAGGGCTTCGGATGATCGGGAAACGCGTGGGCCCTCGGAGCGGCGCCGCGGGTGACCTGGATATAAACCGTGGCCTCGGGGTGGCCGGAACGGTTGACCAAGTCCTGCACCCGGCGCGGCAGGGTGGCGGCGGGCTCATGCCTGATCCCAAGTTCATGGAGACTGCGCGTCAGCCTCCGGAAATGGCCTTCGGCCAGGTGAAGCCGCCCATGGTAGACGCGCAGGAATTCGTAAACCCCGTCGCCAAAAAGATAGCCGCGGTCCGTCACGGGCACCCGGGCCTCCGAAAGCGGCATGATCGATCCGTCGAGGCTGGCCAGTGTGTGGCTCATGTCAGCGGCACCTCGGAAGCCACCGGCTCAACCTCGGCCGGGCCGGACTTGGGAATCACGGGCGGACGGATCGGAAGCCTCATGGTGAAGCATGTCCCCCGGCCCGGCTGGCTCTGCGCGCTGAGCGATCCGCCATGGGCCTCGAGAACCTTTCGGGCTGTCGGCAGACCCAGGCCGCTACCGCCCGGCTTGGTGGAGAAGAACGGCTTGAAAAGGTTTTCCATCGCCTCGGGAGGAATGCCGGCCCCGGTATCGATCACATGCAACACAAGCCAGGGCCCCTCGGCCGCCGCCAGCAGGGTGAGTTCGCCGCCGCCGGGCATGGCCTGCTGGGCGTTGAGCATCAGGTTGAGCAGGGCCTGCTTCATCAGGTCGGGGTCGAGGTGGACGGGAGGCATGTCAGCCGGCAGGAAGACATTCACCCTCACATTCGAGGAGCGAGCCATCGGCTCGAAAAAATCAACGAGTTCCTCGAGGACCTTGCGGAGGTCATACGGCCTTAGCGCCAAGTCCTTCACCCGCGTGAAGCGGAGGAAATCGTTGGACACCTCGACCAGCCTGGAGCATTCATTCTGCAGCCGCGTCACCCGCTCGAGCGCCCGCCTTTCGCGCGGCGACTGGGGAGACTCGAAATCCTCGGCGAGCAACTGGAGGTTGAGTCCGAGCGTGGACAGGTGATTCTTGATTTCGTGGATGAAAACGCCGGCGGTCTCGGCGAGTTCCGTGTAATGGTTGGTGAGCATGGGCCCGTCCCCTCAACAGGAACGCGCCGGGAGGGCTAGAGATCCCGGCGCACCATGAATTTTAAGGGGGGTTAGCGGTCCCGGTCGCGGTCACCGCGCCGGCCACGACCTTCGCCGCGCTCGCGCCGCGGCTCGCGCTCGCCGCGTTCACCCTCGGGGCGTTCGCGACGGGGAGGCGGGGCGTCGCCTCCCTCGGGGGCGCCCTCGGCGGGCTTGAGCAGCACCTTTCGGGAAAGCTTCACCCTGTCATGCTCGTCGATGGCGATCACCTTGACCTGGATGCTGTCGCCGACCTTGCAGATCTCGTCAACCCGGGAAATGAAGCCGGAGTCGAGTTCGCTGATGTGGCAAAGTCCGTCGCGTCCGGGCAGGATTTCGACGAAGGCGCCGAATTCCTTGATGCTGGTCACCTTGCCGTCGTACACGCGGCCCACCTGCACCTCCTCGGTGATGGCGGCGACGCGGCGGCGCGCCGCCTCGGCGCCCTCGGCGTCGGAGTGGCTGATGTAGACGGTGCCGTCGTCCTCGATGTCGATCTTGGCGCCGGTGCTTTCCTGGATTCCCTTGATGTTCTTGCCGCCAGGCCCGATGAGCAGCCCGATCTTCTCGGGATTGATCTGCACGGTGAGCAGCCTGGGGGCGTGCTTGGAGATTTCGGAATTGGGCTTGGAAAGCACGGCCAGCATCGTGCGGAGGATGCGCCTGCGCGCCATGCGGGCCCGCTCGAGCGTCTCGCGCACGATCTGCTCGCTGATGCCGTTGTTCTTGAGGTCAAGCTGGATGCCGGTGATGCCGAGACCCGTGCCGGCGATCTTGAAGTCCATGTCGCCGTAGTGGTCCTCGTCGCC
>JAGWVO010000296.1 GCA_018970845.1 Planctomycetota bacterium | reverse complement strand
GATTGTTACCCCGCTCAGGTACGACCGCGTTGTGTTGCGGATGTCGGCATAACCGATGCCGGCACCGCCGGAGGTATCCTTGCCAACCGCGATGGCCGCGCCGATGGAAATAATCGTTGAATCATCATACGCCGTGAGGGAAATGCCCGTTCCCGTTGAGGATCCGGTGAGCCCGCCGAGGGTGCTCGCCGAAATGTAGGCTTCCGTGGTGTTTTCGATTTGGTTGACCGCGAGAAGTCCGCTAGCGGAATTTCCCCCGGTCGACAATCCGACGGCTCCGGCAAGTGAAACAATCCTGGCCCTGCCATCACCCGGATTGTCGGAAGTCGCCGAAAGGCTCAGGCCGCCCGCGGAGAAATTGATGGTCGACCCGCTGACGGAAGCGCGGGTCGTATCCTTGACCTTGTTGACGGCGATGGCCGCGCCGATACCTTTCTTGCCTCCGTAGGAAACCGCGCCCGCCACGGAAACAATCAGGCTGTTCGTGGTCGAGGCAAGGGTCGCGTTCCCGCTCAGGCTCAAGGCGGCGCCTTCGCCGATGTCGGCAAGCGTGTTCATCGTCGAGTTGTTCGCGGAAACCGAGCCTGAGACCGCCGTGCCTTTGTCGGTGCCGGGGGCGGTGGCCACACCAGCAGCCAGCGAGACGATGATGCCCGTGCCGCTGGAAATCATCCCGAGGCTGGGCGCCGTCAGTTGCACCTGCCCAAGGTAGGCTTCCGTCTTGCCGCCCAGCGTGTTGATCGACAGGGCCCCGGCGATGCCAGTGTTGCTCTTGGTGGGGTCGGTGTTGACTGCGGCCGAACCGGAGAGGCCGGCCACGGTCATGTTGTTGATGGCTTCAAGGGTGACGGAACCCGTGGCGCTGATCGCTCCCTGGGTGCGCACGAAGGCCCTGGCGTTGTCGCTGACTCCGGCGGGTGAGCTGAAATCACCATATCCGTTGAGGACGACCGCGCCGGATATCCCGATTCCCGACTGGCCGGAGGCGGCGGACTGCGCCCCGGCGCCCCCTTGTCCACCGCTTCCGCCAACCCCTTGTCCCCCCGAGGAGGGATTGCCAGCGGCCCCCGCTCCGCCGCCGGGAGTGGATGGCGCTTCCTTCGACATGACCGCCGCGGCGATCGCGGCGCCCACAAGCGCCCCCTCATTGCGGGCGAAGACATCGAGCGGGCCGGCGATGGTCATTGAGGATGTGGCCGTGGTCCCGTTCCTCTCCCCGATCGATGCCTCGGTGTTGCGGGTCAGGTCGTTGATGGCCAGCGACACGCCAAAACCCTGGGAACTGCCTCGGATCAGGCTCCCGGCCATGGCGATCACCACAGTCATGTCCCTGGAGTTCAGGAGCACCGATCCGCCGCTGTAGGTCATTCCCGAGGCGATGTTCGCCCGGGTATTATTGTTGAACTGGGTGTAAACGGCGGTTCCGGAAAACCCGAACTTCCCGGCCTTGGCGCCCGCCCCCGCCAGCACCATGTCAAAGACCCGGGTGACGCTTTCAACGACAAGCCGACTCGAAGTGACCATGTCCACCGAGGCGCCAACCAAGGCCTCGGTGTTGTTGTTCCCCGTGATGACCGCGACAACGCCTCCGGCACCGCCTTTTTTCGATTCGGCGCCCGTGGGACTCGCTTGAACCATCTTTCTTGCGCTGTTCTTTGAAAACTCGAGGTTGGGATTGAGCTGCAGGTTGAAGACACCCGCCAAGCGTGTATGCCGGCTGAGGGTGTCGGCCCTGACAATGACTTGCTGGCCCGGGGAGTTGTAGGCGGGATTCTTGTTGACCTTGGTCACCACCGCGGATGAGTAAGTTTTGGCGGGATCCTGCCAGCCCAGAATGGCCTGGGTGTTGAAATCGTAGGTCTGCACCTGAATGGCGCCCGAGATGGCCAATTCGCCCGCGGGTGCGCCTGAAGCCTGCGTCCAGTCGTTCAACTGCAGGTATCCGAGGCCGGTCTTGGCCAAGACAGTGTTGGCGAGCGAACCAAACAGGTCGTCGCCGGCCGTATCCCTCTTATTGTCTTCCTCGAATTCCTGTTTTTCCGTTTCTGATGCATTTGGCCCGGGGATCATGAACGGGCTTTTGGTCATCGCCTCGATTTTCAAGGTGCCCGAGGCGTCCACCGTGGCGCCGCGCTCGACTAGCACGCGGGAGGAATAGTTGTAAACGCCCACGGCAAGCGCCACCGTGACGGTTGTCTTGGCGCCTGCCTGGTTCGGATCGTCGGAAACCGAGGCGATGGCCCGTGTGGTCATCCGGTCGCGGTTGCGAAGGTTCGAGGTGATGGTAATTTCACCCCGCGACTGCAGGACGGCGGTCTGGCGGATGATCGTGTCGACCTTGATGTTGGCGACCTGGATCGCCAGGCTGCCCGTCACATTGGCTTTCTGCTCGCCTGTCTTGGCGGTGTACTTGTCGGTGCCCGACTTGCTTTGCTTGTTTTCGAGGCCCAAAAGACTCCTGATGGCGCCCGAGGCGCGCCCGCCGGCGGCTTTCGCGGCCATTCCAAGCGGCGACTTGGCAAGGGCATTGCCAAGGATCTTCTTGCGGTTCTCCGCGTTCACCGACTGGGTTGAGCCGACGCTTTCGGAACTGATCGTGATCCCACCGGTAGAGGCGACGAGGGTGTGGGATGATCCCGACATGCTGGTGGGCGCCAGCTCGATGCCGACGATCGGGTCGGCGGTGAGGTTCAACCGGTGTGTGCCCGTCCGGCCATCCGACTTCAAGTCGATAGCGACACCAGGCGAGGCGGTCGCGTCGGCCTTGGATTTGGCCAGGCGAACCGCGGTGTCGGAATCACGGATCACGAAGTAGAACTGGCCGTTCACCAAACCCTCAATCGGCCTGCCAGATACCGCTTCGTAATACACCCGTTGGCCGGTTGAGAGACCATGAGCCGAGGAGAACAGCAATTGCTCGGTGGCCTTGTTGGCCTCGGCAATGGTTGAGGCGCCCTTGGATTGCTGGCCCTTCACCTCAATCCGGGAGGAAAGTTGGTATGTTGTGCCTCCGCCGGAAATGAAATCGGCCGTGATGTCGGCAATCGGCACGAACAAATGGTTTCCAGCGCCCGTGGATGTCAGGTTGATGGCCGGCCCGCCCAGGGTTGCCGCCAACTGGAAGGTTCTGGCCGTGGCGTTGAGATTGATGATGTAGTACACCGTTCCCGATGCCAGTCCGCCAATGTCGGACTGACTGGCCAAGCCGTTATCGGCTCGCCGATAGGCAAAGGCCAAGCCGTTGGAAGGCGCCGTGTCGTTCGAGGAGTACATGATGGTATCGGAATCGACATTGACCACCTGCGCCTTGATGCTGGCGGCCGCGTCGGCCAATCGCAGCCTCGTGCTGTCATCCTTGATCACCAGATAGGTTTTGTCTGTCACCAGTCCGGCCGGATCATTGCCGGAACCCGTCTTTGTCAGGAGGATGGAATCAAAGGTGTTCAGCCCATGGGCTACGGCGAAGGTGAGCTGATCGGTGGAGGCCAACCCGCTGCCAATCGTTTTCGAAGGATCGGTGACAGCGATCCTCGGAGTGGAAAGCGTGTGCCTGGAACTGTCGCTTGGCGTGAACGCGCCGGGGTTGGCAATCTTGTGGAACCTTTGGCCAGCGACAGATGTTCCGGAGATTGCGATCACGGACGCGCTGGAAGTGGCCTTCAGGCTGAATGAATCCGCGTCGATCCTGACAGCAATATAAACAGTGCCGACTCCCAATTCGGGAATGTTTCCGGTTCCGTCGGCCGTTCCCCTGTAAACAACACGGTCCCCATCGGCCAGCCCATGGGCTGTCGAGCTGAATAGCGAGGATGCGGCGGAGGAAACCGCAATGGGGGATGTGTTCGCCAGCCAAAGGGATGTCGTGCCCGATTCGCCCCGCTTGGGCACCGCCAGGTAGGTGGTGCCGCTCGCGAGTCCCGAAATGTCGGATCCGACTCCGGAGCGCGTGTAGGTGAGTTGATCGAAGGGAACGACATTGATCCCTTGCGGGGTGCCGATGGTCGAATCGGCCGTGTTGACACTGCCGATGTCCGCCAGTTCGGAGACAAAGGCGATTTTATTCTGCGAATCAACGACGGCCTTGTAAGGCATGTTCGCCAGCAGCGAGCCAGGCAACGCGATTCCGCTTTGCAGGTTCAGCGTGACGGTGTCGCCGGTGACGAATCCATGCCCGCCGCCGGTGATGACGGAATTCGTGGAACTGTCGTAGCCGGTGATCGAGCCCTGTCCGCCGGCACCCAGCAGGAATGTGTGGCCGTATCTGTTGGCAGGATCACCCGTGATATCGATGGCTTGGCCCGAGAAAGCGCCCTCACGGGTGGCCGCAAGTCGGATCGATGTGGATGAGTCCCTGATCACGAAATAGGCGCCGCCGATCACCAATCCGGGAATCGCCCCGGCATCGCTGGCCATGTTCGTGTTGATGTAGGTGATCCTGTCGCCTGTCGAGAACGGCGCCGCCGACGAAAAACCGATCGAATTGGCCGTGGCGTCGATGGAGGAAGCTTCGGCGGTGTTGGACGCGTTTGAAATGGCTTCTCTTGTCAATTTGCCAAGATACTTTCCATCAAAATTGAGTGGCTGAGCCGACATTTCGGTGAATCCGCCCGACAACGCCCCCTTGGCCTTGGCGGTGGCGATGGTGGCATCGGCTTGGGTGCGGGCGAGCCAAAGGCGTGTCTTGGCCCAGACGATCGTCGCCGTCGTGCCCACGGAACCGCCGGAATCAATTCCAGCCGTCAGGGTTGTCGCGGGGGAAGCCTCGGCATTGGCCAGGCTGGAGGCAAGCTTGAATGTCCGGTCACCGGTTTTGACGACATAGTAGGTCGCCCCGTCCACGACGCCGT
>JAGWVO010000295.1 GCA_018970845.1 Planctomycetota bacterium | reverse complement strand
TCACTGGCGCGGAAAAGGCATTCATGCCGTTATGTTAGCGCTGCGCGGGGATCGTTGTCGGCTTATGGTTCAAATGCTTGTCGAGGAACTCGAAGCATGGTCCGCCACGGACCTCGTGTCCGCCGGGGAAGTAGGAAATAGCAGTGTTTTCCGGTATTTTGAGACGGGAGTACTGACGCCTCACGCGAGCGAATTCCCATGAGACCATCTCGTCGGTGCCAACGCCATCGTCATGCCCGCGTTCAACCATGAAGGGGCGAGGCGCGATCAGAAATGCCATCTCCGCATAGTTGAAGGTGTGGCCAAGGTCGAACTCCGGCATTTCGTGTTCAAAGGTGAAAACATAACTGCCTGGCAAATCAGTCAAGATGTTCTTTCCCACCCATTCGTTGAAGTCGCCCGAACAGATGGAAAGCGCGTACCGGGGTATCAGGGCGGGCACCCGCATTGCTGTTTTGCCACCATAACTAAGTCCATAGAAGCCAATGCGGTTGGGGTCGGCCATTGGCAATGTTTCCAGCCAATCAAGGATGCGCTCATGCTGTCGGACGATGTAGGAAAAGATTGAAAGCTTGATGGGATTGGCTTTTCGCTGGAGCTTGCGGAAATCCGCTTTTCCTATGTAGGGATTTTGAGGAGCAAAAACAATGTAACCGCGATCGGCAAGGGTTGCACCGAAGGAGTTGTAGTAAGGCGTCAGCTTCTCTGGTTCGCATACATCCGAAGGGCGGCCCTCGAGACCATGCTGGCAAACGACAACCGGTCGCTTTTCCCCGGCCTTGATGTCGTTGGGAATAAGCAGGATGCCGTAGGCAAACACATCGGGGCCAAGGTCGAGAGTCACTTCATGTCCCTTCCAATTCTTGCTGTTTTTCCACGTCCTTGACTTTGGGTTGGGCTGAATTTCAGGCGCCGGAAGTTCGCCAATCACATCGGTGAAAAATTCCCTTCTCTTGAAGCGCGTAAAGTCTTTCCACGCATCCAATCCAGCCCGGCTAGCCGCCGACCAAATGGTGTCCCGGACCCTGTGGGAAGCCCGCCAGAGCTTTTGGACATGGTCCAGCATTTGCGCCAATTGTCGTTTTTGCCTCGCGGTCGGATCGGGCAAAGCCGAGTGGAGGGTCCATGCGGTGGAGGTCGGTTCGGAAAAGGTGATATTCAGGTGCCTGGCTAACCTTGCGAACGCCGCGGTTGCGCCCGGTTGACCGTCGGCGGGAATGACCAAGTCAGCCATATTTGCTGACAATTTCGACCTTCCCGACCTCGAGAATTCCTTGGATGCGTCATCAGGTGAAATCGGGTTGATGCTTCCTGGCGCCGCCTGGTTGCCACGATTAGATGGGGTCGGCCCGGTCCATGCGGGTGATTGCGAGGCTTCGATGATGAGGGCCCGGTCCCCGTATAAGTCGGCGACCTGCGCGTCTCCATGTTGCAGGAGAATGCCCCACAGGTTGCGGTCGATCGGTTCCTCCCACATCCGCTCCCTCGGGCCGAATGTGCCGCTCACCCATGTCGCCGATACGCGGCTGTCTAGTGCTCCCGTGTAAAGCCCGATCCTGCCTCCCTCCCCATGTCCGACAATCACGATGGGTAATTTGCCATCCTTCAATTTGAGGTTGTCGATGGCCGCCATTGCTTTCTGCGCTTCATATCCGGAAGGGGTTCGTCCCATTTCGTAAGAACCCCGGTAGAGGAATTCACGGTGTGGAAGGTTTGTGAACCGCTGTATTTCAGGGTTGGCTGAATACCTGCTTTCCCGGTCAAGAAGGTAGAGGCAGACCACTCGGCAACCCCTTTCAGCCAAAGCGAAACCCAACCTTGCTTGGAGAGGAAGGCCGGGGCTTAATCCGGCTTGCTGTTCGGGCGTATGCGCAACATCCGGCAAAACCACGACCGAAGCTTTAGGCGCTTCCGCCGGTTCCAGCAGGATGCCCTCGCCAAAGACGCCGGGGATGGATTCAAATCGAATGGCGAAGGCTCTCAGGCCACCGGCGGTCGCGAGCGCGCCCGGGTTCCATGGGTTGGTGATTATCTCGAATCCGGACGGTTCGACGCGCTGGTCGGTGGTTCCCAATATCTTTGCCAGGTGGTCGAGTTTGGTTTTGGTTGCTCGTGACTTCGCTTGAACTTCAAGCTTGAGAAATGCTTCGTGCGCGGAATTTCTGGCCGCGGCTACCGCGTCAATTCTCCTGTCCAGGTCGCGTCCGATCCCCGAGACCATGAGTGCTGCCAGATCGTCTTGTGTGGCAAGGGTTTGTGTTCCAGGAAGTTGGCCATGGGAGGAGGTTGCGAAAATGGTGGACAGCAGTCCCGTTAAGATGGCTTCTTGAATCCAATACCGGGGTCGTTTCAACAACATGCTTCAGCCCTCGCGGATCGTTTCAGCCATCATTCCCGGCCATCAGGCTAACCCGGGATCATTCCAAAGCAAGGAATCCGGACACGGAACCCTATGGCAAACCATTTTGGCTTTGGCAACTGTTTATGTTTGCTGGAGCACGACATATCTTGCCATCAAAATTGGTGTCAAGGATTTGCCTCCCGGGTTGTTTGGGGGAATTCGAGTCACGACAGCGGGATTGTGCCTTTTGACGATGGTAAGCCTGATGGGCGGCCGGGTGCTGCCTGATTCGGGAACATGGCGTGGATTGTTCCTGGTGGGAACACTCCTGTTCGTGGGTGGCAATGGCCTGATCACAATGGCCGAGCAAACGGTTGATTCCGGCGTCGCCGCCATCATCGTCGCGACGGTTCCTCTTTTTATGGCCTTGATGGAATCGGCGACGCCGGGGGGGGAGCGTCTCAGGTGGCTGGGCTGGATTGGCCAAATCATTGGAATAAGCGGAGTCACCCTGCTTTTTTCAGGAAGGACCGTGGTTGCCCATGGAGGTTATTCAGGTGTCGCCTTGGTGGTTGCCAGCGCTTTTTGCTGGTCATTGGGCTCGTTCCTCCAAAGGCGATTGTCCCGGGGGCGGAGTCCCTATGGGCAAGCAGGTTGGCATATGGTGCTTGGTGGTGTGACAATGACCTTGATAGGACTGGCCTCGGGTGAAACCGTGTCTTCCGAGAATCTCACGCACAGGGCCATTGGAGCCTTCTTTTACTTGCTGGTTGTCGGTTCCCTTCTTGGATTTGTTGCCTATGTCTGGTTGCTTAGGCATGTTGGAACCACGATTGCCGGAACCTACGCCTACGTGAATCCTGTTCTGGCTGTTGGGCTAGGCGTGTTCTGGGACAATGAACCAGTCGGTTGGACGATGATCGTGGGATTGGCCGTGATTCTGCTGGGTGTTGGCCTGGTTCGCATGGGCCGGGTTGTTGTCCGGGAAGCGGTTGGAAGTTAAAATTTAGTTGCCTGAGGGTCCGAGAAGGAGTCGCAACATGCCCAGGATCAACTTTTCCCGGTGGAAGACAGGCCTTGTTGCCGTCCCGGCATTTTTCGGGGTGCTGGCCCTGTTTGTTTGTGCCGCTGACGACCCTGTCCCCACATTCCGGAAGCGCGGCGACGCCGAAAAAAAATTCTATGAAAGCGTGGGACTGGCTGTTGTTAAGGCTGTTCATCCCACCGGCGTGAACGCTACCTTCCTCAATCATGAATTGCGCGACGACAAACTCAAGGCGGATCGCAAGGAACTTTTGATCAAAATGGAATACAAGGGACCTGTGACACGCAAGGTTTTCCAGTCAGACATCACCCTCAAGCTTGACACGCGCAATAGCGAGGCTTGGGAAGTTCTGCACATCGATTACAAGGACAACAACAGCATAAAGTCGGCCAACTTGGCCAATCTTGAGCGTTTGCTCAAGCAAATGAATCGCTGAGTCGGATTGTGGCCTCAATGACCGAACCTTCGGGTGATTCCCCCAAAAATATCAGTGCGGCGGTCTCGCAGGAACGGCCAGTTTCGGCGGATATCCTCGATTCTCCCCCTTGAGCATTCCTGAATGATGATCCTGTCTTCCGAATCACCGGCCTCCGCCAGAATCAAACCATAGGGATCACTCACAAATGAGTGTCCCCAAAACTCAATGCCTCCCGGGCGGCTACCTTCATGCCCATGCCGGTTCACGGCCGCGATGTAAACGCCGCTGGCGAGCCCATGCGCCCGTTGGGCCAGTTGCCATGCTTGAACTTGGGCCACACCATGCTCGGGCTTCTCGGCGGGATGCCAGCCAATCGCCGTTGGGTAAACGATGATTTCAGCACCATCCAAAGCGGTAAGGCGGGCCGCCTCTGGATACCATTGATCCCAGCAAACCAATACGCCCAACTTCGCTTCCGGTGTTTGGAACGCCTTGAACCCCAAGTCGCCCGGTGTGAAGTAGTACTTTTCAAAAAACAGGGGATCATCCGGGATGTGATTCTTGCGATAGAGTCCGATGATTTCACCGTCAGGGCCGATGACAGCAGCCGTGTTGTGGTAAAGACCAGGCGCTCGCTTCTCGAATAATGATGCAACCACTGTGACCTTGCAAGATTTTGCCACCCGGGCAACGGCTTCCGAAGTGGGGCCAGGAATGGGTTCGGCAAGGTCGAACAAGTCCGCATGCTGCTTTTGACAAAAATAATGGGTTCGAAACAGTTCCGGTAGGACAATGATGCTTGATCCACCCTTGGCGGCATCCTTGATCCCGGCAATAGCTTTGTCCAAGGCCATGTCCGGGCTATCGGGGATGCTCATCTGTACCAGGCCAACCGTGAATCCATCCTTCATCATCAATCCCCGCAGTGCCGCATCACCTGTCACCATCTTACGATTGGCTGGCTAGTATGGCAGGAATGACGCTTGTGAGGGCCTTGTCCGTGAATCCTGATCCTTTCAATCCTGCTGATGCCGTTGCTGATTTGGTCGAAAGCCTAAGGATGTCCGGAATC
>JAGWVO010000294.1 GCA_018970845.1 Planctomycetota bacterium | reverse complement strand
ATCACCACGCCGTTGGCGTAGGTGTAGCGGATCTCGGTGGTGTCGGGGGTCTCATACCATTTTTCGGGATGGAACTTCGCGGTTCCCTCGACCGCCACGGGACCGCTTTCATCCATGCCGAGGCCCCATTGGGCGGTGTCGAGGTGATGGGCGCCGAAGTTGGTTTGCTGCCCGCCTGAATAATCCCAGTAGAAGCGGAACAGGTAATGGACATGGTTCTTGTTGTAAGGACGCATGGGCGCGGGCCCCAGCCAGCGGTCGTAATCGAAGCCTTCCGGCGGCGGGCCGTCGGGAACCGGTTTGCCGGCGCGAGCCACCCAGTTGGGGCTGGGCAGGGTGACATTCACCGCCTTCACCTGGCCCACCAATCCCTTCCTCACAAGTTCCACGGCGAGCTTGAACTCGGCACCGCTGCGCTGCATGGTGCCCGTCTGCACGACGCGCTTATGCTGTCGTGCCGCCTCGATCATCGGCTTGCCCTCGCTGATGACCAGCGTGAGCGGCTTTTCACAGTAGACATCCTTGCCGGCCTTGCATGCCTCGGTGGTCATGATGGCATGCCACTGGTCGGGCACCGTCACCACCACGGCGTCGATTTCCTTGGAGTCGAGCAGCCTCCGGTAATCATCGGTGGTTGCGGCCGGGAGGTTGGCTTCCTTTTTCAGGAACGCTTCCGACTCGGCAAGATGCTTCTTGTCGAGGTCGCACAAGGCGACGATGTTCCGAAGGAAATACTTCATGTTGTTCTTGGGGCCGCCTTGGTTGCCGACCCCGATCATTCCGACCCGGACCCGTTCGCTTGGCGACTCCGCGGCGGTGAGGGCGCGGTAGCTGGCTGCGGATAAACCAAGGATGAGGCCAGAGGCGGCGGAATCCCTCATGAACGACCGGCGGGATAAGCGTGACATGGTTTGGTCCTTGGTGAGTCAGCCTTGGTTGGTCATGGAAAAACAAAAAAGCCCGCTGGGTGGAATCCTAGCGCAAATGGCCATCTGTTTCATTAAGAACGCCGCGGCAACCCGGGAACCTTGGAAATGATCCGTGAAAGTTGTCGGGGCATGCCGGCTGTGTCAAAAGTTCGCAACGGCTCCCAATGACGTGGTTGGGGAATCTTGCCAAAATTGCGTTGAAATTTTGGTGGCATTTTTGTGGCTGAAAAATGGCAAATCCAACATTCCGTGAGGACATGTGGAATTGCCCGCTCGGGGTGTGTTCAGCATGAGGCAGGGCACGGAAAAAACTCAGGGTCCTTCCCGTTGGTTTCAGGACGGGCCCTGTTTGTGCATCGCTGTGATTTCCTCCTCCTTGACGGCGCGGCGATGCAGGCGGAAGTCACGGATTTTTCCGGTGAAATAATCGTGCTGCCCAAACCCCACCAGCAGGGGGCGCGTCAGTGTCAGGTCGTGGCTGGCCGCTTCGAATGCCTCCGACTTGGCGACGGCCAGTCCATCGACATAAAGCCGAAGTTCCCCGCCTTTCCTGATGGCGGTCAGGTGCCGCCAACCATGTCCGATGTCCTTGTCGCATGAGACGCAGGGGCCGGCTTGCCAGGAGTGCACGCTGCCACGGATGCCTGCGGGGGCGTCCAAAACCGATCCGGTGCAGCTACCGATGCTGGCGAAAAGTTTGCCCTGGAACACGGTGAGGCTTGTGACCCGTGTCCAGTTGTTGATTTCCGCCCGCACCGGCGCCGTCGCGGATCCCGGGTTCCAATCCGGCGGTGAGAAAAATTTCCTGAGCGATGTCCAGCCGGCCGAGTCGTCGTAGCGCGACACCTCGCCGCGCGGAATGGCGCCCGCGTGGAGCTTGCCGTTGTACACGCACAGGGCGTTGATCTCAGTGCCGTCACCCATGCGCCCGCGGTCTTCCCAGCGTTGTCCTCCGCCGTATTCCACCACTCGCGCTTCAGGCCACATGCCTGCGACCAATTTTCCGCGGAACACCGAGAGCGAATGGACCTGAAGGTAAGGCTTGAGTTCCACCGGGGTTTTTCCCAGTGGCGTGCCGGCGAACTCCCAGTCGCGTCCGTCAAACGCGAACACATTCGGATACCCGGCATAGAGGCGGCCGTCATGCACGGCCATGGCGTGGGGATAGAGGCTTCGCGGGGGTTCCGGTGGAAAAGTCCCGGCAACGGTCCATTCCGTTCCTCCGTCATGGACATAAATTTGGTAAGGCCGGCCCGTCCACTGTTTCTCCCCGGGCGGTGGCAAACCCCTGTCTCCACCCAGGTAAAGCCTGCCGCCAAAGCTGGCCATGCAGTTGATCCGCAGCATCTGGCCCGGCTGGCCGCAGTCGGTCCAGGTGGTGCCGCCCTCGTACCGGTACACCCGGGCGGGATCGTGCTTTCCCGAAAACACTCGCGTCCAATCGTAGGTTGATGTCCCGGCGTAGAGCTTTCCCTTGTGGACGATGAGGGCCATCACGCCGGTTGTCTTGCCGGTGCCGACACGGCCGCAATCAATCCACTCCTTGCCTCCGTTGTAGCGGTGGACATGGCACCATCCCGATTCGTCCTTGGCATCCATGATTCCGGCGTAAAGGTGTCCGTCAAATACCGTGAGTGAGTTGCTGACATAGTTGCTTGTGGCGCTCGGGCGTCCGCGGTCGTGCCAGAGGCCCGGAGAACGGTCGTCGATTCCGAAGGAAACATGCCTGTCGTCTCCTGTTGATTGGTATCCTCCCGAACTGGAGTGCAGGCCCAGGTTCACGCCCCTTCTCGTGTCGGGATCGAACCAACTGGCGACATCGCCAAGGGCGTCATTGACGATGGGATCGGTGTGAACCCAGGCCGAGATGGAGAAATCGCCGCGACCCAGCTTCAGGGATTCGCTCGCCGGAATCTCGACATGCGCTCCGCGTCCATCGAATGAGCCATCCTCGAGCCTGACTCCGCGGTTGATGCCATGGTTCCTGTTTCCCGAATGGTCCTGGCAATCGCCTTTCAATTTCAGGTGGCAGACAAGCCCGTCATTGAATCCCTTTGGGACGGCAACCGGTTCCCCGGCGCCAACGGTCGCCAGCCCCAGGAAAAGCCAGGTGCATCCGGCCAACGAATTGAACAATGAATCGGATAATAAACCGATGTTTTTCATGAGGTGTGGTTCCACGCGAGTCCTCCACCGAGGAATCCGTCATCCATGATGACGAATCACGGGTCGCTGGGAAGGTTTTTCCCGGTCTCGCGAGCTTTCCTTGTGGTGGAACCCAGCTTGAGGAACCGAGTCTATCCATGAACTATTTGCTGGCTGGATCAAGCCTGATCCATGTTTCGTGCAGGGTGGTTTTTTGAATTGTGCCTTGAACTTAGGCCCGCGTCCGCTCACGCTGATAGGCTCTTTTACCTGAATGGTTTACCTCATGCCGATGGACGGGAAATTAACTGGTGGTCGATCGACCAAGGCAAAGCATGGTCTCCCGACCTTGGAGTCGCTTGAGTCCCGTTTCTTGCCAAGTGTCAGCACGACATTTCTTCCCGATCCGTTTCCCAATGCCGCTCCCCGCGTATTCGACCGTTCCGTGGTTGTCGAATCTGGAATGCCAACACGCACCCCAAGCGTGATTTTGGGGCAATTCGATGTTGAAAACGACCGTCTGGCAATTGCCAGTCATGGTCAAGCTGCCCATGGCACGGTCAGTTCAAATGTTGATGGAACATTCAATTACATTCCATCACCCGGTTTCTCGGGTTCAGACTCCTTCAGCTTTACCCTCGGGGATGGCCGGGGAGGTTTTGGAAGCGCGGTCATGCGCGTCACGGTGATCAATCCATCGAGTGGTGGCGCCGCCACGGGTTTCATGGATGCGTCAAGGCTTTCGATTGATGGAAACATGGTCGACCTGGGTGGCAGGGTCCCCGTGATTCCGCGTTTGGTTGATTTCAATGCGGATGGATTCATGGACATCCTGGCGGGTGTCAATGGGCATGTGCTCCTTTACCTGAACCGGGGTGAGGCGGGTCGTCCTCGGTTCCAACCCGCGGTGAATCTTCATTCTGAAGGATCCGAAATCAGCGTGGATGGGGGAAGGGTGGCTGTTTCCTGTCCGGATGTCGATTCCGACGGACTCTTCGACCTTGTCGTGGTTTCCGCGGATGACTTGCTGGTCAGGTGGTTTCGGAATGCGGGTACCCCTGGGTCGCCTGTGTTCGAGTCACCGGTTCTATTCAAGGCGGCCGATGGCATTACTGATTACCGGGTGGCGGATATCCGGGCCGATGTGGCCGACTGGAACGGCGACGGACTTCCCGACATCGTGACAGGGTCGTTTGCCGGCAGCGTCAAGGTGGCGCTGAATATGGGAACCCCTTCCAATCCAAGATACGGCGCGCCGACAACCGAGTTGGATGTCTCCGGCCGGGTGATAGATGGCGCCTACAACCTTAATCCACGGATCGTCGACATCAATCGGGATGGAATTGCCGATTTTGTTACTTCATATAATTGGGGAACGATCCAATACCAAATCAATTGCGGATCGGCTTCCCGGCCGTTGCTATCCGAACCCTCCGATTTTGTCGTTAAGGATTCCGGCGGAAATCGTCTTCAGTTCCATAGGCTCGCCGATGGCGCCATCGCTGATTTTGGCGATCTCGATCGGGATGGAACGATTGACATCGTCGCGGGTGGTGAGAATCCCGGTTCGATATTCATCGCTTACGGCCAATCTGGAATGGCGGCCCTTGACAATATCAGCGCCGTCATCGCCAACCATCCCATGGGCCTTGGAGCTTACTTGGAGAATCCCGCAAATGCCGGGGTAAAGGACCGCTTCCGCGCGGATCTCGCCGATCTTCATGATTTTGTTACGAATCTGGCGACGCCGTCGCAGAAGGTGTCGATCCGAATGGCCCTGCTCGACCTCATCAGGAATGATCCACGATACTTTCGTTA
>JAGWVO010000293.1 GCA_018970845.1 Planctomycetota bacterium | reverse complement strand
CGAGGGAGGCGGACGGGTTGACGGACTGCCAGTGAGCACCTTCCCGACCGACGATGGCGACATCGCCATGAAGACGCCGACCGAGATCGCCATCTCCGACCGGCGCGAGTTCGAACTGTCGAACCTCGGCTTCATGCCGCTGCTGCACAGCAAGAACCGCGACTTCGCGGTGTTCATGGGCAGCCAGTCCACCCAGAAGCCCAAGACCTACTTCGACCCGGCCGCCAACGCCAACGCGGAGCTGTCGACCAAGACGAACTACCTTCTCAGCATTTCCCGATTCGCGCACTACCTGAAGATCATGGCGCGCGACAAGATCGGGTCATTCATGGAAGTTTCCGACTGCGAGAAGTGGCTCAACGAGTGGATCAACAACTATGTTGTCGGCAACCCCGGCAGCGTGAGCGACGATGTCAAGGCCCAAAGGCCCCTTGCCGCCGCCGAGGTCCGCGTCGAGGAGGTCAAGGGCAAGCCGGGCTTCTACAACGCCGTGGCCTACCTGCGCCCCCACTTCCAGCTTGAGGCCCTGGCCTCCAGCATGCGGCTCGTCGCCGAGGTGCCCAAGAAGGCCTGACGCCCCGTGGAAAGCCGGCGGGCCATCCCAGAAATCCGGGGGAACGAGCGCTTCGCCGTTCCCCCAACCTTGTTTGTTCTGTTTCCCTAACTCATTCCTGAAAGGATACGATTCCCATGGCCATCGACATGTTCCTGAAGATCGACGGGGTGACGGGCGAAAGCAACGACAGCAAGCTGTCGCAGCAGATCGAGGTGAAGAGCTTCAGCCACTCCGTCACCAACCAGTCCACCGTCGGTTCGGGCACCAGCGGATCGGGCGCCGGCAAGGCCTCCTTCGGCGCGCTCAAGATCGTCGCGCTCACCAACAACTCCTCGCCCACCCTGTTCCAGAACGCCTCCTCCGGCACAGCCTTCAAGTCCGCCAAGCTCACCGCCCGCAAGGCCGGCAAGGAACAGCAGGAATACTTCACCATCGAACTCACCGAGGTGTATGTCTCCGAATACAACAACGGCTACCAGCCCGTCGACCCGAACAACCCCACCGAGGTCGCCCATGTCGACAGCTACTCCCTGACCTACAAGACCATCAAGATCACCTACAAGCCGCAGAAAACCGACGGCACCCTCGGCGCCCCAGCCATCGGGCAGTACAACCTCGGAAACAACACCGCCACCGTCTGAAAAAGACCCGCGGAGATCGCGATAGGGGGTGGCCCGACACGGGTCGCCCCCTTCCGCTTTTGGTGTCGCGGGGCGGGATCAAGGCAAGGATGGCATGACGCCCTTCACCAACTCGGCAAAACGCGGCCGGAAGCCCTGCCTAGCGATCCTTGAACTGCCCTAGGATTCCCTGCAATTGCTGCATGGTCCTGGCTTCCATTTCTGCCAGGGCGTTCGCGGTCGCCGGGTCCATCGAACCGGGCGCCTTGGGCAAGGATGAAGCAAGCTTCATCAACGATTCCATCCGCCCGGCAAGTTCGGGAGGCAGGTTGTCCTTGAGCATGGCCGCGAGGTTGTCGCGAGGCTGGGAAGGCTCGGCCGCGCGAGCCGGCTGGGCGGCAAGGCCCTGCAAGTTTTGCGAGGCAATCTGGTGCAATTGGTGGGATTCCGGAAGCAGTTCCGTGACGGCCCTGAGGTGGACGGCCGCCTCCTCCCGACGCCCCGACCTCGCCGCCATGCCGCCCAAGGACATCCTTGCGACCGCCTCAAGTTGCGGATTGGGAGATTCCGCAAGCAATTCGATCACCCTTCGGAATGAAGCCGCGGCGCCTTCCAGGTCGCCCGCCGAGAGCCGCACCTGACCGTTTTCGGCGAGGACCTCGGCCAGGGCGCCCGAGTCGCCATCCGCGCCGATCCTGTCGACGATCGCCCCGGAAAGGGCGAGGGCCTTTTCCGATTCACCCGCGCGGGCAAGCGCCGCGACACGGGCCCGTTCCGCCCCCAGCATGAGAGCCATTTCCGATCGTTCGTTGTACAAATGAGCCGCCCTGCCGAGGGCGTCCGCCATCGCGCTGAAATCGCCCGTGGCGGCCTCGATTTCCGCCAGCATCATCAGGCAGTCGGGGGAGAGCCTGGTCTGCTTGCCCGCCACGCGCTCAAGCCAACCCGCCAGCCAACGGGCGACCTTGCGGATGACAGCGGGCTTTTCAAGGGGGCCCTTCTTGTCCTCGGGAGAAAACAGGCGCCGGGTATGCACGGCGACCGCCTCCATCACCATTGGCAGCGGCGTGCCCGGCGGCAGATCACCAGGTTCCAGCAGGCTTTCAAGGCCGGCCAGGGCCCTGCAGTGGACCAACAGCGCCAGCATCTGGGCAAGCGGTTGGTGAAGTTCGGGACGCGCCGGCAACGAAGAGAGGGCTTCCTTCACCAGCGCCATGGCCCCGGCGATATCGCCCGACTGAATCAAAAGCCAACTCAGGGGCGCCTTGAGCAGGTTTTGCTGGAGGATTGATTCATTGCCGGGAATCAGCCCGGCGGCGACCATGGCCCTGTCCAGGAACTGGCGGGCCTTGGCGTTCTGCCTTGAGGAAATGTGGGCCACGGTGAGGGCGCTGAGGCACCGGCACCTGATCGCCGCCAAGGCTGCGGCATCCTCCGGCCCCGGCAGGGCCTTGACGGCGCTTTCAAGCGACCTGAGCGATTCAGCGCCGTTTTGCAGGAAACCATGCACCTTTGACAGGATCAACCACGATTCCGCGACCTTGGCTGGATCACCCGACTTCAACGCCTCGTCCAGGCCGGATTTGGCAAGGCCCATGGCGCGGGGGCTGTTGCCCGAGCGCAACGCCTCGTCGATCTCGCGCATCTTGATCAGGTCGTTGGAATCCCTGCCAGCGTTCGGTGTGACCGTGCTCATCGCCAAGTCCATCTCGGCATGGCGGAGCCACTCATTGCCCAGCCGTGTGCCGAAATGATCATATCATCCCGCAAGCCCCATTCCCGGGCCGACCCGTTGGGGCGACCAAGCGACTCACCGGGCCGTCAGTTCGCCTTTGGAAGCCATGATGAGAACGATGGCGCGGTCGACTTCAGACCGGACAGTGGCGTCGGCATCATTCCGTTGCCTGAGGAGCGCCTGGACAACCTCGTCGCCGCTGTTGCCGATTTTTCCCAGAGCCTTGGCCGCAGCCGCCCGGACCGCGGCGGACGAATCGGAGTTCAGGGAATGCAGCAGGGCCTTCAAGACCTCCGGATTGGACGCCCATTCACCAAAGGCCGACTCCCGCGGCGGGGCTTTCACCGCTTCGGCGCGTATCGGCGTCATGCCTGCGGTGTTAGCGGTAGGGGGAAAACCGGGATAGCCGGGCAGGGATACCGTGATCGATATCGTGTTCGGCTGCGCTCCGGGTTGCGCCGTCACTTGGGCATTGGGCAAGAACGCGGGTATTCCGCCAGGCGGCGGAGGCACCGTTTCAAGGGCCGGCCGGCTCGATTCAATGGGGCGTGAAGGAATATCCACAACGGGCGATGGCTTGCTTTTGGGTGCCGGTTCGACGGGCACCGGCGCCTCCGGAACCGAGACGATGGGCTGTTGGGGAGCGGGCGCGGCTGCTTCATTCCTTGAGGCGCCGCCTTTCATTCCCGAACCGGCGCCTTTCATTCCGGATCCCGATCCCGCGCCTTTCATTCCCGAACCGCCCACGGTCTGGATGGGTAGGTTTTTTAACGCTATTTCATCGAGTGGCGTTGGAACGCCGGGGGGAGAGACGCCGCCGGGTCCCCATGGATACACATTCACATCACTGGCGCCGCTGACTCCATGGGACGCCTGAACCACGGTCATCATGGCGTTCGAACCAACCGCCTGAAGCTGCATGCATTTGGCGCCGTCGCCGCTGGTCCATGAATTGAGGACGCGGCAACGGGTGAGGCCGGTCTTTTCCAATTCAAGCGTGATGATCCTGTCGCCAGCTTGGGCTCGCAGCATCGCCGGAGAACCCGCCCCGGCCGCCATCATCACGGCCAAGGCCAACATTCGCGCGGAACGCATGAGATCACCCCAAAAAAAGTCCAGTCATCACCGTGGTTTCATCATCGAAAAATCATGCTTTGCACTTGAATGATTTTGACGATTGTCACGGTTTTGCCGTTCAGGCATTGTCCCCACCGAGGAATCCGAAGCCGTTTGGGCTCGCCCCCCGATGGGTTGCCGGGTCGCCGACAGGTTGAAAAACTTCGCAGATGCGGGCATGGTGGTGGAATGTTCCCGGAGATCAGCCGTGCCATTGCATTCGATTCATGCCTTCGCCGCGGTCGTCCTCATGGTGCCCGTCCAAGCCAAGGTCGATTTTTCCCACGATGTGCTTCCCATCCTGAAGTCCCGGTGCGCCTCATGCCACACCAACGGAACCTACAAGGGCGGGCTTTCGCTTGATACCCGGGACGCCTTGCTGAAATCAAAGGCCGCGGTGCCAGGCAATTCAAAAGGCAGTGAGTTGATGAAGCGGGTGGCCAGCGCCGACCCCGCCGAACGGATGCCCCCAAAGGGTCCCCCGTTAAGTGACAAGGAAAAGGCGATCCTTGCCGCATGGATAGATCAGGGCTTGGCCTGGGAGCCGGGATTTTCGTTCAAACCCGTGGCTTACGCGGCGCCTCTCAAGCCCCGCAAGGTCGCCCTGCCTCCGGCCAAGGATGGGAGAAACCACCCGGTCGATCGAATCATCGACGCCTACCTTGCCGAACGCGGAATCGTGCCGCCCAAGCCGCTGGATGACCGCGGCTTCATGAGGCGAGTTCACCTCGACCTGATCGGACTGCCACCGACGATTGGCGAACAGGAGGCGTTTGTTGCCGACAAGAACCCCCGGAAGCGCTCAGCGCTGGTGGACAGGTTGCTGGCTGAAAACCGGTCCTACGCCGACCATTGGATGGCCTTCTGGAACGAC
>JAGWVO010000292.1 GCA_018970845.1 Planctomycetota bacterium | reverse complement strand
TGGTGTCGCTTGCGATTATGGCGATCCTGGCAGGCTTGCTGGTTCCGGGAATCCAGCGGGCCAGGGAGGCCGCGAACCGGATGCAATGCTGCCACCACCTGAGGCAGTTGGGGGTCGCTTTCATCAACCATGAGTCGGTTTTTGGATCGTTTCCGGCGCCCTACGGCACCGACCATGGCGGTTCCGCGGCCGTTCACTGGCCGGTTCGACTGCTGCCGTTCCTCGAGCAGGAGTCGCTTGGCAAGGAATTTGACACGGCCTCGGCATGGAATGATCCGCGCAACCTGAAGGCCTCGAGCACCCGCGTGGCCGTGTTCACCTGCCCGTCGGTTGGGGTTCCAAGGGGAGCGGCCAACGCCTCGCCGGGTGGCCTGGAATTCGGTGCCCTCGATTACACTCCCATGCGCGATATCGACCCGGCCCTTCTGGCCACCGGGCTGGTCGGAAAGCCCCTTCTGAACCAGGGAGCCCTTGGCCAACCGGGAAACAATGCCGGGCAATCGAGGATCATGGAATTCACCGACGGGGCTTCGAACACCCTGTTTTTGGGCGAGGATGCGGCGCTTCCAGTTTCAATGATCGGGGGAAGGCCCACGGGGCGCGATTTCGGTCCGGCGGGTTGGGCTGGTCCGTATCCGGAAACCAACCTCGACGGCTGCCATCCCGATGGAACGCTGGCCGGTCCGATCGCGATGAACGGCACCAACGCCTGGGAGTTTTACAGTTTCCATTCCGGGGGCGGAAACTTCCTGATGGCCGACGGCCGGATAGCGCGCCTGGCTGGGAATGTTCCGGTGAATATCGTGGCCGCCATGGTCACGCGCGCGGGTGGCGAACCGGCCTCAACCCCCGAGTGAGGCGAACCCCTTGGCGCTGTCCACGGCCCAGCCGACCACGGCGTCATCGATACGGCTGCGCAGGCCCGCGAGATTCATGTCCATCAATCCAAGGTGACCGCCGTGACGGTGGATCACCAGCCTGACCGGGTGCCCGGAAGGCAGGGTATCCCTGAGGTTCCTGAGCGGGCCGATGTCGACGACCGGATCATCATGCGTGGCCACGATGGTTGTCGGAGTGGCGATCCGGGAAATGCGGGCCGTGGTGGTGTTGGATTCGTAGTAGTGATCGGCGTTGCGGTATCCGTTGGCCGGGGCCGTGCACACCTCGTCGAAGTCGCGAAGGGTCATGGCGGGTTTGAGGAACAAGTCGGGAAGCTCTGGAAACAGCGCCCGGCGGGCCTCGTATTCCCCAATGAGCACCTTGACGAACTGCCTGTCGTAAATCCTGCCCGCGCGGGTCTGGAGTTTGGCCACGCATGCCGCCGGATCGACCGGGGGGCATGCCACCCACGCCCCCTTGATCGGCAGCCCGTGGCATTCCCCGGGGTCGGAGAGCATCTTGAGGACGATGTTCGCCCCCAGCGAAAGGCCGATCAGCAGCATGGGGGAATCTTCGCAAGCGGAGGCCATCAACCGGCACGCCTTGGAGAGGTCGTCGGACCGGCCGACATGGTACATCCGGCGGGCGAGGGAGAAGCCGGCCCCGGCGCCCCTGAGGTCGATCCGCGCGACGCGCACCCCGCGCCGGTACAACTTGCCGGCGATCCTGGCGATCATCGGTGACCTGTGGGACCCCGTGAGTCCGTGGACTACCACGGCCGTGGCGTCTCCCGGTCGCCAGTCCACCGGCGAACTGTCGTGGACCACGAGCGCGTCACCGTCACCCAGGTCCACGCGGTGCCTCCGGGTGGGAACCGAGGGGGCCGGGCCGGCGAGCAGGTGCGCCATCAAGGTTTGGGTGTGGCCGTTGCGCAGGATGAACGGCGACAGGTATCGCATCAGAAATGGCCCAAGGGCACCGGCCACGGGCCGGATCTGATCGTGCATTCCAATATAATTCCTTTTTCGGGGGGAAGGAACGGATGAGCCGAAGAATGCCCGCGGAATGGGAACCCCACGAGGCCACTTGGGTGGCCTGGCCCCACCAGAAGGCCGACTGGCCTGGCAAGTTCGATCCCATCCCCTGGGTCTGGTGCGAGATCATCCGCCACCTGTCCCGGGGGGAGCGCACCCGGGTTGTTGTTCCCCCCGGCAAGGCCGACAAGGTTCGCGACCAACTCTCCCGCGCCGGCGCCGACCTGTCGATGATCGACCTGATTTCCTCGGCAACCGACAGGGTTTGGCTGCGTGACTCCGGTGCCGCCACCGTCCTGGATCCGGGCCTTGGAAGGTTGCTCGTGAACTGGCGCTTCAACGGCTGGGCCAAGTATGCCAACTGCCGGAAGGATGCCCGCATGGGGGAGGTGATGGCGACCTTCACCGGCCTCAACATGGAAAAGCCGCGTTGGATGGGAAAAAGAATCGTGTTGGAGGGAGGGGCCATTGATGTTGATGGCGCAGGAACCCTCCTGACGACCGAGGAGTGCCTGCTTTCCACCGTGCAGCAGCGCAACCCGGGGATGGAGCGCGCCGATTACGAGGGGGAGCTTGCCAGTCATCTGGGAGCGGCCAAGGTTCTCTGGTTGGGGCGCGGCATCGCCGGTGACGACACCCACGGCCATGTCGACGACTTGGCCCGGTTCGTGCGGCCGGGATGCGTCGCCTGCGTTCATGAGAACGATCCAGCCGACGAGAATTACCGCCCACTCATGGAAAACCTCGATCGACTTGCCGGCATGACCGACGCGCGAGGCCGCCGGATTGAAGTCGTGAGGTTGCCGATGCCCAGGCCGGTGATTTTCGACAGCCAGCGGCTTCCCGCCAGCTACGCCAACTTCTATGTGGCCAACCACGCCGTGTTGGTTCCGACCTTCAATGACCCGGCCGACCGGGTGGCCCTGGGCATCCTGTCGGAGTTGTTCCCGAACCGGGAAGTGGTGGGCATCCATGCCGTGGACCTTGTCTGGGGATTGGGCACCATCCACTGCCTCACCCAGCAGGAGGCAGCCATCCATTGAGGTCGCGCCGCGGCGGAAGATGCAATATGCTTACTTGGTTGGCTTTGAGGTCATGTTCATGTTCTCCCTGCTCCTCTCCTCGCTGATTCTGACCGTTGCTCCCGCCGCGGAACCTGTCAAGGGCCTCTTCCTGGGAGACCAGGGGCACCACAGGCCAGCGGAAAGGTTCCGGCAACTGCAGCCCGCCATGGCGCGCCATGGCATCCAATTGGAATACACCGAGTCGCTTGACGCCCTGGATCCCAAGGTGCTCGGCAGGTTCAAGGTTCTCGTCATCTATGCCAACCATCCCAAAATCTCCACCGGGCAGGAGCGGAATCTCGTTTCTTGGGTGGAGGCGGGCGGCGGGCTGGTGCCGCTTCACTGCGCCAGCTACTGCTTCCTCAACTCGCCGGCATACATCGCCCTGGTCGGGGCCCAGTTCAAGCGCCATGGAACCGGCACCTTCAAGGTCGAGCCAGCGGGGAACCATCCGCTCCTGAAGGGGCTTCCCCAATTCGAAAGCTGGGATGAGACCTATGTCCACGACAAGCACAACCCCAACGGGCGCGTGGTTCTCGAGACGCGCGCCGAGGGGGAAGGCAGGGAGCCGTGGACATGGGTGCGCGAGCAGGGAAAGGGGCGTGTCTTCTACACGGCCTGGGGACACGACCAACGGACATTTTCACAGCCCGGATTTCACTCGCTCGTGGCGCGGGGAATCCTCTGGGCCGCGGGATCGGGCTTTGAGGATGCGGCCATCGCCGTTCCTCCTCCCGAGTCGGAGCCGCTGATGGTCGGCCCGGCGAAGGATGCCAAGCCCTTCGAATACCAACCCGCCAAGGTGCCTTTCTATCCCGAGAGCAAGCAAAGGGGCAAGCTGGCCGAGCCGATCAGCCGGATGCAAAAGCCCCTCGATCCCGCCGAATCGGCCAGGCACCTGATCCATCCCGCGGACCTGGAACCCCGGTTGTTCGCGACCGAGGACCAGATTCCCGGCAAGCCGATCGCGATGAACTGGGACCACAAGGGCCGCCTCTGGGTCTGCTGCACGATTGATTACCCCAACGAGCTTCAACCGCCGGGCAAGGGCCGCGACCGCATCGTGGTCGTCGAGGATGCCGACGGCGATGGCAAGGCCGACAAGACCACGGTTTTCGCCGAGAACCTGAGCATTCCGACGAGCATCGCCTTCAGCAACGGCGGCGTCATCGTCCACCAGGCGCCCCAGACGCTTTTCCTTCGCGACAACGATGGGGACGGCAAGGCCGACGAACGCAAGGTGCTTTTCGAGGGCTGGTCGACCGGCGACACCCACGCCGGGCCCAGCAACATCAACTACGGCCCCGACAACTGGTTTTACGGCATGGTCGGCTACGCCGGATTCGACGGCACCGTCGGCGGCCGCAGGCGAACGTTCCGGACCGGGTTTTACAGGTTCAAACCCGACGGATCCGACATCGAGTTCCTGAGGAACACCAGCAACAACTCGTGGGGTGTCGGCTTCTCGGAGGAGGGACTCCTTTTCGGCTCCACCGCCAACGGCTGTCCGACGGTGTTCCTGCCGGTCGCGAACCGCCACTACGAGTCGGTTCGAGGATTCACCAGCACGGTGCTCGAGAACATCGCGCCGGACGCCAAGTACCATCCGGCCACCGACAAGATCCGCCAAGTCGACTGGCATGGCCAGTTCACCTCCGCCGCCGGGCATGCCCTGTACACGGCCCGAAGGCTTCCGAAGGCCTACTGGAACCGCGCGGCGTTTGTTTCCGACCCCACGGGCCACCTCACGGCGGCATTCCTGCTGGAACCTTCCGGCGCCGGTTTCTCGGCCCGCTACGGCTGGAACATCCTGGCCAGCGACGACGAGTGGACCGCCCCCATCGTCGCCGAGGTCGGGCCGGATGGATGCGTCTGGATCATCGACTGGTACAACTTCATCGTGCAGCACAACCCCACCCCCGCGGGATTCACCACGGGCAAG
>JAGWVO010000291.1 GCA_018970845.1 Planctomycetota bacterium | reverse complement strand
TTCCAGGTCCCGATGATTCCCACCACGCCTCTTGGCCGGCGATGCACATGGTCGCTTCCCCCGGCCAAATACCAAGGTGTTCCTCGGGCCCGACGAGGAGCCAAAATTCCGGGTGCGATTCGGGAGAGGTGGGCGCATCCGCTGGCCAGCGGAAGAAGCTCGGCCGCCAGGCATTCCTCGCGCGGCTTTCCCACCTCGTGGTTGATGGTCTCGCACAGTTGGCTTGAATGGCTGGCCAGCCAGGCCCGAAACGCGGATAGCCATCGACAGCGTCGCCGGACGGACAAGGCGGCCCAATCCGCTTGCGCGGTCCGCGCCAACTCGATGGTTTTCCGCAGGCGATCCGGCACGCTTGCTTGGAGCATCGCTGGCGCATCCCTACCGTGGGACATGGGGAATCGGACTTCGGAGGACAGCCGACATGTCATCAGGTTACGGAGTCCGGCGGATTCTTGGTGACTTGCCGCCGCTGGGAGGTCGCATCAAGGCGGTGCCAGAGGATTTTGTCGTCGAGGAGTTGCCCGCGTACGAACCGTGCGGATCGGGCGGTTTCCTTTATCTTTGGCTCCAGAAACGGGATTTCCCCGCGGAACGATTGGCAAGGGAAGTCGGCCACCGGCTGGGTATCAAGCCGCAGGATGTCGGAATCGCCGGCCTGAAGGACCGCCGGGCGGTAACCAGGCAATGGATTTCCGTTCCCCACTCCTGCTCCGGCCGCTTGGCGGACTTTGATGACGAATCCTTGAAAGTATTGGCCGTCAACAGCCATGGGAACAAACTTCGCGCCGGGCACACCCGGGGAAACAGCTTCCAAATCCGCATCCGTGACTTGCCCGGCGAAAGCGTGGGGGAACTTCAGCGCCGGGCCGAATCGCTGCGGGCCAAGGGAATGCCAAACGCGTTCGGACCGCAAAGATTCGGACACGGTGGAGAAACCGCCAGGCTTGGCTGGGCCTTGGTGCGGGGTGAGCGTCCCCGCTTGAATCCATGGCTGAAAAAACTGGCCTGCTCCGCCGTTCAGTCGGATCTGTTCAACTCCTGGCTGGACAGGCGTATCGCCGATGGGCTTGAAAGGCGGGCCCTCGATGGGGATGTGCTGGCCCACAGTCCGCGGGGCGGGATGTTCGTTTGCTCCGATCCGGCATCCGATCAACCGCGCCTTGACAGGCTTGAGGTCGTTCCCGCGGGCCCCATGTTCGGGCAGAAGATGCTTCCGGCATCCTCCTCGGCCCTGGAACGGGAGCGCGACCTGTTGCTTTCGCGGGAACTGGATGCCGGCTGGTTTCCAGAGGGCCCTCTTTTCGCCGGAACCCGGCGGCGCGCCCTGGTGCCCGTACCCGACCTCGCCGTGAGCCACGATCAGGAGGGCGTGACCTTGGGATTCAGCCTGCCTTCCGGCAGCTATGCCACCGTGCTTTTAGCCGAACTGCTGGGGATTGATAGCAAGACTTCGGGTGGAGAAATACTGGATGAAGACGGGGAATGACGAATGGTCGGGTCGTGCCGGGTAAACCAGCTGGCAACCAGCTGCTGTTTTGTCGAACTCAAAAAAAAAGGTTGAGGACCGGGGCAACATTTTCCACAATCGCTCCTACCCAGCAGGCCCCTTGCCCCCCGGAAGGATCATGGCACCCAAGTCAGCAGCCTCGACCGGAAATGTTCTCGACAACTTCACCGTCCCCGAGAAGATCCTTCTCGCGGGGGATGAACTTGTACGGACAACGGGGCAACCATCGTTCACCGCCGAAGCCCTGATCGTGGCCTCGTGGCGAAAGTATCCCCAAACCTTCGGGCTCAAGGGATTCGCCGATCTCTATCCCGATTCCAACAAGATTCTCGCGAGCATCATGGGCGAGAAGGGCCTGGCCAAGAAAGGCTGGCTCAACAAGGTGGGACAAAAGCTTTACGAATTGACCAAGGAAGGCCGGGATGCTGTGAAGCGCCTCAAGGCCGGGGAGCAAGCCCCCGCCCCGGTGCCCGCCCGGGTCCAGCCTTCGCCTGCGGCACCGGCGCCCGAGTCGAAGCCAACGCCTCCCGCCGCGCCGGCTCGTTCGGTGAAATCCGCTTTCCCGCTTCCCTTGGATGCCGTGCTGCTACGCCTCCTTGACGGGGCGGTGTTCAGCAAGCACATGGAAGACCGAACCTCGGACATCAGCTTCGCCGACGCCTGTGAATTCTGGGATGCCGACCCGGCCTCCGGTGCCGAGAGCGTCAAGGAAAAACTGTCCGGCCTGCGTCCGGAACTCGAAAAGGCCGAATCGATGCTCTCATCGGGCCCGCTTGAGCTGAGCAACGGCAGGAGCGTCGAGTCGGCCGATGTTTCGCTGCTGAAGACCCTGAACAATTACCTTCAGGAGAGGTTCTCCCGGCACATCAACCTCGTTCGAAGCAGGTCGGGCAAATGATTCATCCGGCGGACTTGCGCTTGGCTGGATGGTCGAACCTGAGCCTTGATCCCTCGACATACTCAGGATTGATCTCCATTCCGAGCCACCGCCTCCCGAGGGTCTCGGCCACATAACCGACCGTGTTGCTGCCCGCGAAGGGATCCAGCACAAGGTGGTTTTCATCGCTGAGAAACTTGATAAAGAACTCGGGAACAGGCAAAGGAAACCTGGCCGGATGGATTTGCAGCCCCGCGGCCCGGCACTTGGCGAAATAAGGGTCAGCGGACCTGGTGTTGGGGACCATGAGCATGTTGGGCGGGATGGCTCCGCCGTTGTCCCTCTGGAAGACCTTGCTCAATTCATGCTGGGACGGGCGCATCGCCGGATCGTAACCATCACGCAGCAACCGCTTCATTGAGGGGCTGTAGGGCCGCAAGACCTTGCGGTTGTCAGCGCGCGGTTCGGTGGTCTTCGACAACCACCAAACGAGGTTGACGGCATCCTTCACGCGAGTGCGCCGGATCGTCACCCACTGGGCCGGAGTGGGAAGCTTGCTCGGATTGAACCAGTAGAAGTCCTGCGCCAGGAAAAAGATCCTCGAAAGCTGCAGCAGCAGTTCGTATTGGTACAGCGACCTCGTGCCTGATCCCCTGTTCCAGGCGCCGCCAAGTTCCAAGACGAAGCTGCCTTTGGGATGAAGCACCCGGTGGATCTGCTCGACATAAGGCCAAAGCCAAGCGGCGTAATCGGCCGGCTCGACATTGCCGTAAGCCTTCCGGCGCCGAAGGGCGAATGGAGGCGAAGTGACGACAAGGTCGATGGAGGCGTCGGCAAGCGCGCTCATGCCATCAAGCGAATTGACATTCCAGCATTGGCCCAGCGGCGTGGAATAGGCCGCCTCGGGAGCCTTGGCCCCCGGCCTTACCGGAATCAGCGACTGGGTAACCAACGGATCCTTCCCCCCGGATGGATGCGAGGGGGGCCAATAGACGATCAACCGTGGGCGAGTCCATACCAGTTCGGGATTTCACCAGTGGGCAATCGGGCCTTCGGGCACCGGCACAGCGTGGTCCACCGGTTCCCAGGCGTCGCCGGAGCGCTGGGCGACTCTTTCCTCCACCCGGTTGGCCAACGATTCGAAATGTTCGATGCTTCGCAGCATCACCAGTTCCTGCTGAAGGTCGTGCCCTGGCTTGAGCGCCTTGCAATACCAGCCGGCCACCTTTCGGAAGGTGAGGCAGGCGAACCGCTCGTCGCGAATGGTCGAGAGAAGTTGGAAATGCCTCCGCATGAAACGCAGCCTTTCAACGGGATCGGGGCCGCGTCCGGGGTCGCCGGTGCGGTCCCATGCGTCAAGCTGCCGGAAAAACCAGGGGTTCAAAAAAGCTCCCCGGCCTATGGCCAACCCCGCGCAACCGGTTTCCGCGAGCATGCGGGCGGCATCGGCGAGTGTCTTCACATCACCGTTTCCAAGAACGGGAATGCCGCGGGCCGCCTCCACCACCCTCCGGATTCCGGCAAGGTCCACTCCCCCGGAAAAACCCTGTTCACGCGTCCGGCCATGAATGGTGATGGCCTTGACCCCCACAAGCTGAAATGCGCGCGCGAGGTCCGGCGCGGTATGGCTGGCGGCATCCCAACCCAATCTCATCTTCACCGTCACGGGCACGGCGACCGATTCGACCACGGCGCGAACCAGGTCGACCGCCTTGCCCACATGGCAAAGGAGGGCCGAACCTCCGCCTCCCTTGGTGACCTTGTTGACCGGACAGCCCATGTTGATGTCGATGCTGCTGGCGCCCAGCGACTCGACCCTGCGAGCGGCCGCTGCCAGTTCACCGGCGTCGGCGCCATAGATTTGCACGGCCCAAGGACGATCCTCCGGAGCCGTCATGACAAGGTCGAGCGTTTTGGCTGAACCAAGGAGCAGTGCGCGCGCGTTCACGAGGTCGGTCGTGGCCAAACCCAACCCACCCATTTCCCTCACCGCGAGCCTGAATGGCAGGTTGGTGTATCCGGCCAACGGGGCAAGACAGAACCGGCTCGGGAGTTCGAGTTCTCCAAGCCGCAACGGTTCGCCCGGAACGCGCGGAGGAACGGACAGTTCCAAAGGCATTCCCGGGCTACTCCTTGTCGTGAACAAACTTGCCGGGATTTCCCTTGAGGGCGGAACCCGCGCTTGGGCGCCAAAGGGCGGCATCCTCGATTTTTCGGGCCAGTTCTATGTCCATTTCGGTGAGCCCCCGGTGGCTGTGGGTTTTCAGCTTCACGACCACACGACCCCAAGTCACCTCAAGGTCGGCATGGTGCCATGCCGCCTCGCATACATATCCCACCGCGTTGACCAACATCAGGGTGGCCGGCCATCCATCGGTGCTGTATTTCCGCCGGATCCAGCCGTTTTCAATAAACCATTTTCCCAAGCCGGCCTGGTCGAGTTTTTCCCGAACCACATCCTCGGCCAGCACTTGAATGTCTCTGGACATGTCCCAAGGCTCCTGCGCACCATGTTGTTGTTAATCCATGGTACCGGGGCGTGTCCTC
>JAGWVO010000290.1 GCA_018970845.1 Planctomycetota bacterium | reverse complement strand
AGGCCGTCATCCTCCTCGTTGTCATCGCTTGTCCACGACCTCTGGTAGGCCTGCGAGGTGGCGATCAACCGCAACACCGACCGCGCCTCAAAACCACCGCGAACAAGTTCCGCGGTGAGGAAATCGAGCAGTTCGGGATTGCTTGGCGGATTGGCCAAGCGGAAGTCATCCTCGGGGTCCACGAGTCCGCGACCCATCAGGTGGCGCCACAACCTGTTGGCTTGCGCCTTGGCGAAGTAGGGGTTGGCGGCTGAGCCAACCCACTCGGCAAGGACCACCAGCGGATCGGCGGACTCGGGCACCGCGCCGCCAAGATCAAGGATGCGGGGAGCGACCAGGCCGCCGCCAGGGTGCTTGTATTCCCCGGCCCGCGCCATGTACACGATCTGCTCGCCGTTGAATTCATGCTTGTCGAGCATGTCGCGCTTGTCATTGCTGAGGATTTGGTAACGCACCCTGGAAAAAAGAGATGCGAAGCTGTGGTAATCATCCTGCTTCCACCGGTCGAACGGATGGTTGTGGCACTTGGCGCACTGGAGCCTGAGGCCGAGGAAAACCTGACCGACCGCCTCGGCGCGGGCCTGTTCGTCACGCAAGGCCCGGTAGAAGTTCGCGGGCGGATGGGCGTAGGTGCTGCCCCGGCCCGAGATGAGTTCCCTCGCCATGGCGTCAAGCGGCATGCGGTCGAGGAAGGCCCGCCTCAGCCAGCCATGCATGGCGGCCACTCCCCGGGCGTCGAGCGTCTTCTCCTCCACCCTGAGAATATCCGCCCATTTAAGGGCCATCACCTCGGCGAACGCCGGGCCTTCAAGCAAGGCGTCGATTTGCCTGGCGCGCTTGTCCGGTGACTTGTCGGCGAGGAAGGCCCGCGACACCTCCACAGGCGGCGGAGTTCCGGCAAGGTCGAACCAGACACGCCTGAGGAACACATGGTCGGGAACGGGCGGGGCTGTCTTTTCCCCGGCTCTTGCCAGCCTACCCTGAACAAGCCTGTCCACCGGATGCGCCGCTTCAGCCACCGGCAAAGGTTCATGATCCAAGAAGTGCAGGCGCGCCACCGCCTGCGCACCGGCATAGGAGACCAGCACCGAGCCGGCACCCCTCCGGTTGGCCTCCACAACGGGCGCCGAATGGGTGACCAAGGCCAGGGTGCCAGGCTCGAAGGTGGCCAGGGCGCCGACATCGCGCCTTGTTCCATCCGCCAGCAACGCCGTCACTTTCAGCGTTACCTTGTCGATGCCCGGCCTCACGAACTGCTCGCCCGGCGACACCTCGAGGCGGGTCACGGCTGGCGCCTTTGCGGTGTCGTCGGGGCAACCCGCCTCAATCCAGCGGGCCAGAAGCTTGTGGCCGAATGTGTCGGGGTTCAATCGCACGCCACCCTCATGCGGAACCGCGCCCGAGGCCTTTTTCAAAAGCAGGCTTTCAGCCGGGTCAAGCGACGAGACTCGCCTTCCCGTGGCGCCGCGAAGGATGGCCCTGAGATCGAACGAGGGATCCTCACCGCGAAGCGACAACTTGAATCCGCCCTTGCCGTTGAGGTTGCCATGGCAGGGGCCCGAGGAACATCCGGCGCGCACCAGCATGGGCTGCACCTCGAGCCGGAAGGAGGGTTCGGCGGCTCCGCAGGCGAGAATGACGAGGCCAAGAAGCGGCATGGGGCGGGCCCGGGCGGGTGGATTTCCTCAATGCAACTTACCCCATGGCGCGGCCCCACGGTAGGCAAGGCCCGGGCCGAACACGAGTCATGAGCCGGATTTCATGGCTTCACCAGCGTCATGAGGTCGCGGACCTTGTTGCTGATTTTGTCCTCCACTGACTCATCCCAAGGCCCCGGATGGGTGGAACTGAACCTCATGGCGCCACCGCCCTCATAGCCTCCTTCCTTGAGCACCCTTCTGCTGGGGATGTAGCCCATCACATCGTTGGAGTAGCCGGCCACCCAAAGCCGGCCGGGCGGAAAGTCCTTCTTGAATTTCAGCGCGTAATCAACCACCACCTCGCCGCCCAGGGCGATGATGATGTCGTCGCTGCCCAGTCGTATGACCTGAACCGGATAAGGGTAACTCGAGGGGACGGTTTCCCCTTTTTCCAACTTTTCGAGCAGGCGGCTGGCGTGCCTGGCCTCATATTGGTCCTTGGATGCCAGTCTGGATTTCAACTGTTCGCGGGTGGGCAGGGGGCCGTAGGGAAGGTCCACCTCGGCGAGGGCGCAACGGATGGTTCCACCCAGCGGACGCATGGTGTTTCCCATCGCGGCGTTGACGGCCGTGGCCAGGGTCCGGCCATGCGCCTTGGCCAAATCAAGAGTGCCCCTGGGATATGGGTTCTGGTCGCCACCGCAACCGGTCAGGAAGAGGGCCACGGCGCCCGCGTGGTCGGCCTGCAGGTATTCCTGCGCGAAGCCGGCGTAATCACCGCAGAACTGGTAGAAGCCCAGCGTGGTGTTGTGGCAAGCGTACCCGAAGAGGATGGCCCGGGGCTTGCCGTCGTCACCTGAGACCTTGAGAACGGGAACCTCGTGGTCGACCGGTCCCTCGGGATGGGGGCTGTTGCGGAAATCATTGCCGACGGGCAGCCTCCGGTTCATCGCGAATCCGCAGCGAGCGAAGCTGCGCGTGATCGTGGCGGTTTGCAGCCTGCCGATCGACTCGCCGATCAGCTTGTGGAGTGTCTCCTCTAGCTTGCGGCCATAAAGGTTGGCCTGCCCATCGCGGCTGAAGGCATCGTCACCCGGGGTGCCCGCAACCCTGAACTCAGGTCCGCAATGGGTGTGCGAGGCGTTGAGCACGAGGTTTTCGGGCGGCAACTTGAAATCCTGGCGGGCCCTGCTTTCAAGCGACTTGCGCAAGGTGCGTGGAATGCCAATGAGGTCAACCGTGACCACGACCATGCGGTTGCCCGCGGCATCCTCAAGAGCCAAGGCCTTGGCGAAAAGATCCTGGGCCGTCCCCTCTGAAGGCTTGTTGCGGGCGGCATATCCCGCCATCCACATGGATGATTCCGGAGTGATTTTCGCCGTGGAGGCCCCGGCTTTCCAACCCTCGCCGGAAGCGGATGGGGCCGTAACCAGCAACAAGGCGAAGGCAAAACCATTCATGGGTGGCACCGTCAGTCTCCATTGTGAAATTTTCATGCTAGCCGCCCATGAAGGGCATGAAATCAACCGGTGGCGTTTTTTCGAGTCCGTTCATTGTTGGCTTCAAGTGCCTTGAAAGATTTCCGAACCTTCCATGGCCATCATGACGAATCTTGACATTGGCAGATTGTCAGATAAACTTGATTCAACATGAAAAACTGATATGAGTGTCAATTTAAGGAAATCACGAAGCAACATGATTGAATCCATTGGAAAGGCCCGATTGAGCGACATCGTGGCCGACCGCCTCAAGCAGTACATCGTCGACGAGGGCCTCTCGCCCGGCGACCGCCTTCCCACGGAAGGTCAACTGGCGGCAAGTTTTGGCATCAGCAGGCTCAGCCTCCGCGAGGCGACCAAGTCCCTTGGCTTCCTTGGCATAGTCGAGGCCCGTCCCGGGCGCGGACTGACCGTGGGCAGCGTCAGGATGGACAGGGTGACGCGGGTCATCGGCTTCCATCCCGACCTGCTCAAGGCCGACCCGCTTTCGCTCATCGGCACCCGCGTCGTCATCGAGACCGGGGTTCTTCCGCATGTGGCCCGCCGCATGCGTGACGACCCATCGATTCGTGAAAGGCTTCTTGCCACCAACGCCGAACTTGAGTCCGCGGACAACCTGACCCGATTCGTCGAACTCGACATCCGTTTCCACCGCCTTCTGATCGAAAGCAGCGGCCTGACGCCGCTCATCGCCTTCACCGATGTGCTGACGGTCTTTTTCCGCCGCTTCCGGGAGAGCGTCAAGAAGGCCGAGTGGTCCACGGGCATCCAGGCGCACAACCAGATCGTCGAGGCGCTCCACGAGGGCAGGATCGACGCGGCCTCCGAACTCCTGCGAACCCACATCGAAAGCCACGCCAGGCGGATCCCATCCAACAAGGCGGAGAAGCGGGAGAAATGATGCCATGACCGGGCCCCGCTTCCCGGGGATATCTTGAAGCGGGATTGACGGAAACACGCGCAGGGCCATCCCGAGGAAACACGAAATGATCCATGTCATCGCCACCATCGAATTGGCGCCCGGAACGCGCGGGGCCTGGCTCGCCGAGTTCCGCAAAATCATCGCCGATGTCCGTGCGGAAAAAGGCTGCCTTGAATACGGACCCGCGATCGACGCCGCCACGGACATCGAGATCCAGGCCAAGATCGGTGCCGACAAGGTTGTCGTCGTCGAGAAGTGGGAGGATGTCGCCGCGCTGAAGGCGCACTCCGTGACCCCGCACATGCAATCCTACCGGGTCCAGGTCAAGGATTATGTTCGCGCCGTCAACCTCCTCGTTCTCGACCCGGCGGAGTGAGAAGGCCATGAAGCGGTGCCTTGGAATGCTCCCTATCGTCGCATTGAGCGGCCGGGAAACCCACGGCCACCCGAGGGGTGCCAAGGCATGAAAACCCGGCTGGCCATCGCCATCCTGATGTTAGCGTCGCCCTTGCAGGGGCTTCGGGCCGAAGCGCCATGGCCCGCCGAGGCCCGCGCTTTCATCAAGTGCTACTGCCTGAACTGCCACGACGGCGCGACCGCCGCCGAACGGCCCAGCTCAGCAGCCGGGGCTGGCTTTGAGTACATGGTCGGGTGCAGCGGATGATTCGGCGTGCCTTTGCAACCGTGGACGCCACACCGGCCTGCTCGGCCCAACCCCGCCGGATCAGGGGTAAGTGCTCAAAAGGTCGGGGTTGGTATCCCAACCAGGGACCGTCAAGTCCAGCCACTTCAGGAACTTCTCAACTTCTTCGTGTAGCGGCGTATTAGGGTTCCAGTTCGGATCAAAGTTGTCGTTCGGCGGATTGCCATAATT